>JAQGIE010000183.1 GCA_028291365.1 Rhodospirillales bacterium | reverse complement strand
TCGGCGCGGTGGTCGGAGCCGGAGCCGCCGTGGTCGGCGCGGGGGCCGGCGCCGTCGGCGCAGCGGGCGCCGTCGTCGGGGCCGGGGTCTGCTGCGCCATCAACGGCGCCGACGTTGCGAGCGCGGCAACGCCGACAATCGCAGCCAGCGCGAGACGGAGGCGCACCGAAGTTAGAAACGAAGCTCGCATGGTTCCACTTTCATTGTTGATTCGCCGATCCAGCGCCCGCGTACAACGCGGTAGCGGCCGATGCCGCCTCTTTCGACGCCGGTGCCCGCCCGAAGGCCGAGCGGAATACTCCCTGTACACATGCGCCCCGCACAGCCGAGTCCGGCGAGGCGCGGCACCATAGAACTCGGATGTGCGGCGATGCAAACGGAGAATCCGCGCTGCGATCAATGCGAGCGAGGTCGATAAACCCTGTAATTCCGTAGGATTATCGCGCCGGGCGGCCATAACGGAAACAACGACCCCGCACCGGCAACCCGCGACTTTGCCGCGCAGTTCCTTGCTGAGGCGAATCGACACCCCGTTCAGTGCGTGGACTCGCCCGGCCTGTAACAGAACCTGTGCCGTCCTGTGTTTTGACGGCACGTCAAGGAATCAGCGCCGCGGCCAATAGCGCTGCCGGATCGGCGATCGCTTCGGCCGGCGCGAACAACAGGACAATTTCCCCGTCGGCCCGGTCGCCGATAGGACAGGCGTGCACGCGCAGATTGAGTGGGGCGCCGGCGCCGCCATGGATCGAGGTGGCGAGCACGATCGGCCCGCCTTCGCGCCGCGCCTTGGCTTCGGCGCGCAGCGCCTCGCGCGCCAGACGGAGCGGCGCGAGGATTTCAGTCATGGAACGGCCCGGCAGCTCGTCGAGCCGGGCATCGGTCATGGCGGCGAAGGCGCGGTTGGCGAAACCGATGCGCTGGTCCGCCCGCACCGCCAGCACCGGCCAGGTGATGGCGTCGAGGACGTCGCGGTAGCGGCGCGTCCGCCGTCCGACCTCTTCTTCGATGCGCACCGCGTCGAGCGCCCGTTCGCGGTCGAGTGCCCGCCGTTCGGCGGCAAGCTTTTTCAGGGATCGCGTCGCCGCCAGCACGTTGCGCACGCGGATGGCGAGTTCGCGGTGATCCACCGGCGACGACAGAAAGTCGGCGACCCCGGCTTCGAGCGCCGCATAGAGCGTGCCGCGATCGCGCAGCGTGGTGACCACGATGATGGCGGCGTGGAAATTCGGATCGGCGCGGCAGCGGCGCGCGAAGTCTGCGCCGCTCATCCTCGGCATCGAAAAGCCGGTGACGATCAGGTCGGGATCGCCGGCGCGCACTGCGAGCAGCGCTTCATCGGGCGAGGCAAAGGTCCGGATCATCGCGCCGCGCTCGATCCCGCGCACCAGCCGTTCGAGAGTGGAGCGGTTGATCGCGCTGTCGTCGACAATCAGAATCTCGGTCATCCAATCGGCCGCCACTCGCGTCGCGCGAAACCTGTCCGGCGCGGTTCACCGCGCCGGACAGGCGCCGCAGCGCGATTGCCTACGGCCCCTTGGCCGACCTGGGCGGCAGTTTTGCATGCGTCCAATCGAACCGCCCGCCGCTGAATACGGCGGCTTGCTGCGCGTGCTGGCTGGCCGCGCCAACAAAACCGCCGCCAGTGTCCTGCGTCTGCGCCCAGGCGCCGGCATAGGACGCCGCCTTGCCCATCAAGCCGATGCCGATCATCGGGATCAGGAGCAGATAGAGAAAGCGCGAATCGAACAGCGACATGTTCAGGGCCGGGTCGCGCCGCGCGATGGCGCCGAACAGATCGCTCAGCGTGGTGAACGTGACCGCGTCGGTCGACAGGATTGCGGGCGTATAGGAGATCAGCGCCGCAACCAGCGCCACCGGCAAGGCGACGAACGCGACGGTCAGCATCGAATGCAGCGCCATGCGCATCGCCTGCATGAAGTATTTGGCGCCGCCGGGAAAAGCGGGCGCGGCGAGCCAGAACGGTGCGGTGACGGTCAGCAGCGTCGCCGCCACCAGCGTGTCGATGAGGTAAAACGCAATCAGCACGGTCAGCACGCCGTACAGCGCCATGATCAACCAGCCGCCGCCCTGCTGCAGCGCTTCCTGCGTACCCGACGTCAGACCGTCGCGCAGAATGACGTTGGCGGATTCGGTGAAGATGCCGTGCTTGTCCAGTGTCGCCATCTTGCCGCCGATCACGAATCCGACGCCGACCATGCGATTCATCCGGGCGAGCGAGCACAACATGCCGCCGATCGCGGCGTTGTTGACCGTCACGCCTTGCGAGTCCCGGTCGATCGACAGGTCATGCTGCGTCAGGATCGGCCGCAGCACATAGGATTCCGCGCTGCCGCCGGCGGCGTCGAGAATGGCGAAACCATTCCGGTTGCAGCCGGGGACCGCATTCAGCCCTTCGACGTCGCCGGTGCCGTCACCGCGCGACACCGCCATCGAGGCGGTGGCGAAGGATCCGTCGGGCGACATCATTTCGCCGGCCGCGAGCACGATGCGCGGCAGTTCCACCAGCGTCGCGGTGAAGGGCTGGTAGATCCAGTCGAGATAGCGTTTCAGGCCGGGATAGTTCTGCGCTTCCTGCGCGTCCCAGATGGTGACCAGCGCAACGTCGGGCCGGCTGCCGCCGAAAAACAGCAGCACGCCGACCAGCAGCAGCGAACGCAGGAACAAGGCGCGGAGCATCGCGGGCCCGCGCTGCGCGTCGCCGAGCGACAGGGCGACGCGCAGGATCGAAAACACGATGAAGACCGCAAACCCGGTCACCAGCGCGTCGTAGAAATACAGCGTGAAGGCGACATAGAGCGTCGCGGCAAGCAGCGCGGCGCCCTGATAGACGGTGCCGATCACGTCACACATCGCGCAGCTCTTCACGAACGACACGTATTGATAGGTGATCGCGTTGGCGAGCTTGTCAGGCTCGACCGGCGTCTGGCTTTTCTTCTTCGCGACCTGCGTGATCGCTTGCGACACGGCGGGACGCAGACCGCCCGCCGACGGAACTGCCGCGCCCGGCTGCGCCCACTGGCCGAACCAGAACAGCAGACCAATTGCGGCCAGCGCGACGGACTGGTGGCGGCTCGACGCGAAGCGGAACCAGCCGCTCACCCGAACCACCGCGCGCGGAACCCGGGCAGCAGGACGGCCAGGCCCAGCACCAGCACCGATCCCACCAGCACCAATGTCGCCAGCGGAACGACCACGCCGCCGCCGACCCAGCGATCGAACAGAACCAGCAGCACGACGAGCGCAACGCCCACCCGTCGACGCAGCCACCACGGTCCCGGTGACCTCGCTGCGATCTCGTCGGTCCGCTCTTTCACCGGCACCTCGACCCGAAGACGGATGCATGTTACCGCGTATAAGAAAGAAAGCAACGATATTACGTTATCGTTACCGTATCATGCAGAACCTAGCCGCTCTTTCGGTGCTGCTGGCACTGTTCGCCGGCCGGACGGCCGCCCAGACCGAGCCGCGCTGCGAGGCCCATATCGAGCGCGCGTCGCGCCACTACGCGATTCCGCCCGGCATCCTGCTGGGCATCGCCATGGTCGAGAGCAACTTCAGGCTGCGGCCGCATCCCTGGGCGATCGCGTTTCTCGACGGATCGCCGCCGGTCTACGCGCCGAGCCTGGCGGCGGCGCGGCCCTATCTTCGGCGGGCCGACGGCAGGCCGCGCACCGACATTTCGATCGGCTGCATGCAGCTCAACATGGCGTGGCACTTGAAGCGCGTGCGCACGCCCGAATGGGGCATCGATCCCGAAGTGAATGTCTGGTACGCGGCTTCATTTCTGCGCGAGCTCTATGACCGGCGCGGAAGCTGGACGCGTGCGGTGATCGAGTACAACGGCGACACCAACCCAGCCGCGCGCATTCGCTACGCCTGCGCCGTCGATTCCTGGATGCGCCGCGTCTATCGGCTGCCGATCAGCGAACAGCGCCGGGCGGTTTGCTCGAACGCATCGACACGCTAGCCTAGGACGGCGTCTTGAAGAAACTCGCCGCGGCGGCGCGGTGGGCTTCTTTCTTGGTGATGGCGGCGCGGATGCGCGCGATCTCGGTCTCGTGTTCGGCGATCAGCGCCTGCAGCTCGTCGACGGACAGATCGTCGAGCGGTTTCAACGCCGGCTTCGGTTTGCGAACCTCGAGGTCTTCGTCGAAGGCCATGTCCCTACTCCCCGCTTTCGGCCAGACCCGATTCAAGTGGATCGGATCCTGCTCTAGATCGAAGCAACCATACCGAACGAGGCGTGCATGACCGAGATCCCGCAGGACGATGTCGTGATCGAGATCGCCCAGCCCGGCGGCCCCGAGGTTCTGCGCCCGGCCCGCCGGCCCGTCCCGCGCCCGGGGCGCGGCGAATTGCTGGTGCGGGTCGCGGCTGCGGGGGTGAACCGGCCCGACCTGATGCAGCGCGCGGGCAATTATCCGCCGCCGCCGGGCGCGAGCGACATTCCCGGCCTCGAGGTCGCGGGCACAGTCGCCGCGATCGGCGCCGACGTCACCGGCTGGCGGGTCGGCGACGCGGTCTGCGCGCTTGTCGCGAGCGGTGGCTATGCGCGCTGGTGCATCGTGCCGGCGCCGCAGGCCTTGCCGATTCCGCGCGGCCTGACGCCGATCGAAGCGGCCGCCCTGCCCGAAACCTTCTTCACCGTCTGGCGCAACGTGTTCGATATTGGCGGCCTGCGGCCGGGCGAAACCGCGCTGGTTCATGGCGGCGCCTCGGGCATCGGCACCACCGCCATTCAATTGATCACCGCGCTGGGCGGCACCGTGATCGTGACCGCGGGTTCGGCCGAGAAATGCGACGCGTGCCGGGCGCTCGGCGCCGCGCACGCCATCAACTATGCGAGCGAGGATTTCGTCGAAGCGACCCTGGCGGCAACCGGCGGGCGCGGTGTCGACCTGGTGCTGGACATGGTCGGGGGCGATTACCTGCCGCGCAACCTGAAGGTCCTGGCCGAGTTCGGCCGCCACGTCTCGATCGCCACCCAGCGCGGTCCCAAAGCCGAAATCAACCTGGTGCAAGTGATGCACAAGCGGCTGACCCTGACCGGGTCGATGCTGCGGGCCCGGCCGGTGGCCGAGAAAGGCGCCATCGCCGCCAGCCTGCGGGAAAAGGTCTGGCCGCTGTTGGAAAGCGGGCGGATCAAGCCGCAGATCTGGCGGACTTTCCCGCTCGAGCAGGCCGCAGCCGCCCATGCGGCGCTCGAAGGCGGCGACCATGTCGGAAAAATCGTCCTGACGGCATGACGCAGGCAGCCGGGCGAATCGCGGTTCCGATTGCGTCCGGGCCGGCGGCGTCCATATAACGGCCCGGAACATACGGGCGGCGCCCCGGCAGGCGGGCGCGGCCTACGAGCATGAGCCGCCTCTCCCGAGGCGGCCTATGCTCTCCGCATTATTTGATGCGCGTTTTCCCACCGCGAACCGGTATCCATTTCGCGGGAAAACGCGCTGACCCTTTTTGGAGCTTGGAATGGCCTTTCCCTTGATGCCGAAGGCGACTGCGGTCTGGATGGTGGAGAACACCGGCCTGACCTTCGATCAGATCGCCGCCTTCACCGGCCTGCACAAGCTGGAGGTCCAGGGCATCGCCGACGGTGAAGTCGCGATCGGCATGGTCGGGCTGGACCCGGTCGCTGGCGGCCAGATCTCCAAGGATGAGCTGTCCAAGGCCGAAGCCGATCCGACCGTGCGGCTGGCGCTGATCCACAAGGACCTGCCCGCACCGGTGAAGCGCGCCAAAGGCCCGCGCTACACGCCGGTGACCAAGCGCGCCGAAAAGCCCGACGCGATCGCCTGGCTGATCAAGCAGTATCCCAGCCTGTCGGACACGCAGATCGGCCGGCTGATCGGCACCACCAAGACGACCATCCAGTCGGTGCGCAACAAGACCCACGAGACCGCGTCGACCATCAAGCCGAAAAGCCCGGTGATGCTCGGCCTGTGCACGCAGGCGGAACTCGACGAAGCGGTTTCCAAGATCCGCGCCAAGGCCGGTTCGATGGCGCCGGCCGAACGGGCGCCTGACGGGCCCGAGATCGAACTGGAAATCGAAGACGAGAATACCGAGGCCGCTGAACACTGAGCGGCACGCGCATGCGGCGCGGCCGACGAGGCAGCAGAAACGAAAAACGGCGGCCCCTCGGCCGCCGTTTTGATTTGAATCCTCGACGTTTACACAGCCGGATATTGCACCGGCACGAGTCGCTGCATTTCGTCCTTCACGCGCAATTTCTCGCGCTTCAATTTCAGGACGGTTTCGCTGTCGGGATAAGGTCGATGGCTTTCGCGGCGAAGAGCGGTCTCGAGGGAAGCGTGCTTCGTGCGCAGGCTTTCGAGGCGGTCCTCTAACGGCATGTCGTACCTCGCGGTTCGGGTTGCCCATGTGGAGCGTCCCACGAGATCCGACCTCATCCAAGCCTTGATTCATGTGTGCCCGCAACAAATTCGGACACCAGTTTTCAAACTGTGGAATAGCGTCCGCCGGGCGGCGGAAAAGAATGAAACCGCGCCGCGAGAGATCCTCCGACCTCAACGGTCGCCGAGACAAATCCCCAAGGCCCGCGCCGTTTTCACCAGGTCGCTCTCGAGATCGACAGCCTGATAGCGTGCGATTGCATCGGCGATCGGAACGTCGACGACGCGGCGGTTCGACCACGCCACCATGCGATCGAACTTGCCGTCGGCAACCAGATCGACCGCATGCACACCGAACGCGGTTGCAATCAGCCGGTCCTGCGCAGAAGGCGGGCTGCCGCGCTGCACATGGCCGAGCACGGTGACGCGCGTTTCCGCGCCCGTCGCCTGCGCGATCGCCTCGCCGAGATACTGGCCGATGCCGCCATAACGGCGCGCGCCGCCGTGATGTTCGACTTTCACCATCTTGCCTTCGAGCGTGCGCACCGCTTCCGACACGATGACGAGCGCCGAATTGCGCCCACCGGCACGCAGATCGAGAATCTTTTTCGCCACCACGTCGAGGTCGTAGGGAATCTCGGGCAGCAGGATCACGTCGGCGCCGCCCGCAATGCCCGCATGCAGCGCGATATGGCCGGCGTCGCGGCCCATCACTTCGAGCACCATGACGCGCGCATGGCTGGCGGCGGTGGGTTGCAGCCGGTCGAGCGCTTCGGTCGCAACCGCGACCGCGGTGTCGAAGCCGACCGCGACTTCGGTCAGGCCGATGTCATTGTCGATCGTCTTGGGAATGCCGACCAGGTTGAAGCCGCCCTGGGTCGCAAGCCGGCGCAGAATGGCGAACGAGCCGTCGCCGCCGATTCCGATCACCGCATCGAGCTTCAGCGCGCGCACCGCTTCGATGATCTCCGCCGACCGATCCCGGGTGCTCCGGTCGGGCATCGGAAAGGCGAACGGATTGCCCTTGTTGGTGGTGCCCAGAATGGTGCCGCCCAGCCGCATCACCGTGGCGTCGACGCGGGAAACGTCGAGCGTCTCGTAGCGCATCGGCCGGTCGAGCAGCCCCATCGTCCCGTCGCGGATGCCGAGCACGGTCCAGCCATAATGGGCGGCGCGATGGACGACGGCACGGATCACCGCGTTCAACCCGGCGCAGTCGCCGCCCGAGGTCAGGATTCCGATCGTCTTGGTCATGGCGTGTCGGAGGTCCTCAAGGCAGGCGGGGTCGCGAGAGTTCCCGAGCCGCGCGCGCCGCGCAAGCCATACCCAACCAGCCGCGCGTGCGGCGCAGGGCCCATCCACGGTCACAAAGCTTGCATCGGCAGAAGGCGGGTGCTTTCTCCTCCCGATCGCAGGACGACCCTGGTTTCCGATACCGCGCCGATGCTCGAACAAGAAATGATGCGTCGTAAGCTCGAAGAGCTGAAGACCGAGCACCGCGACCTCGACGATGTCATCGCGCGCATGACGCAAGACAACAAACCCTTCGACCAGCTGCAGATGCAGCGCCTCAAGAAGCGCAAGCTGGTCCTCAAGGACGCGA
This sequence comes from Rhodospirillales bacterium, assembly GCA_028291365.1. GTDB lineage: Bacteria > Pseudomonadota > Alphaproteobacteria > BOG-932 > Roseiterribacteraceae > Roseiterribacter. Next base: position 3,957 of record JAQGIE010000183.1, on the reverse strand, counting down.
TCTTGAAAATCGAATCCAAGCTGCTGCCGGACATCATCGCGTGACGAAGAAGAAAAAACTTTCGCCCGCGAGCGGGGCTGCCGGGGCGGCTGCGAGCGCGCGGACAAAAAAGACCACTGCGCCGGCCGTGGTCGGCGTGATCATGGGATCGCAGTCCGACTGGGAAACCATGCAGCACACGGTGCAGGCGCTCGAGCTGCTCGGCGTGCCGTACGAGGCCAAGATCGTTTCGGCGCACCGCACCCCGGCGCGCCTCGTCGCCTATGCGACGACGGCCAAGGGGCGCGGATTGCAGGTGATCGTCGCGGGCGCGGGCGGCGCCGCGCATCTGCCCGGCATGGTGGCGTCGATGACGGCGCTGCCGGTGCTGGGCGTGCCGGTCCGCTCGAAGGCGCTCTCCGGTCTCGACAGCCTGTTGTCGATCGCGCAGATGCCGGGCGGCGTGCCGGTCGGCACGCTCGCGATCGGTGAAGCAGGTGCCAAGAATGCCGGCCTGCTGGCGGGCGCGATCGTCGCGCTGCAGGACAAGGCGGTTGCGGCGAAGCTCGACGCCTTTCGCGCGCAACAGACCGACGACGTCGCCGAAACACCCGACGCAGCATGATCCCGCAGGGGATCCCAGACATGATCCCACCGGGATCAACGATCGGCATGCTGGGCGGCGGCCAGCTCGGCCGCATGTCCGCATTGGCCGCGGCGCGTCTCGGTTACAAGACACATGTCTTCACGCCGGAGCCGCACGGACCGTGCGCGCAGGCCTGCGCCGCCGAAACCGTCGCCGACTGGGACGATGAAGAAGCGCTCGCCGCCTTCGCCGATTCCGTCGACGTCATCACGCTCGAATTCGAGAACGTGCCGGCGCCGGCGCTCGAGCTTCTCTCGGCGCTGAAGCCGACGCGACCCGGTTCACGCGTGCTGGCGATCACGCAGGATCGCGTCGCCGAAAAAAGCTTCGCCAACCAGCTCGGCATCGGCACTGCGCCGTGGCGCCTCGCCGATGACGCCGCCGGCATTGCCGATGCAGTGCGCGCGCTGGGCCCGTCGATCGCGAAGACGCGCCGCTTCGGCTATGACGGCAAAGGCCAGGCGGTGATCGCCGATCCGGATCGGGCCGACACGGCTTTTGCCGCGATCGGCCACGCGCCCGCGATCGTCGAAGGACGCGTCGACTTCACCCACGAAATCTCCGTCGTGCTGGCACGCGGACTCGACGGCCAGATCGCCGCCTACCCCGCCGTCGAAAATCACCACACTGGCGGCATTCTTTCGTCGACCATCGCGCCCGCGCGCGTCCCGGCGCCGGTTGCGGCCGAGGCGGATCGCATTGCACGTCGTCTCGCCGACGCGCTCGACTATGTCGGCGTACTTGGCGTCGAGCTGTTCGTGACGCGCGACGGCGCGGTCCTGATGAACGAGATGGCGCCGCGGCCGCATAATTCCGGCCACTGGACCATCGACGCCTGCCCGGTCAGCCAGTTCGAGCAGCAGGTGCGCGCGATCTGCGGCCTGCCGCTGGGTCCGACCGAACGCTTCGCCGACGCCGAAATGGAAAATCTGATCGGCGACCAGGTCGATCGCTGGCCGACGCTGATCGCCGATCCGGGCGCCCGCCTCCATCTCTACGGCAAGCTCGAGACCCGCCCCGGACGAAAGATGGGGCACGTGACCCGGCTGTTGGCCCGGAGCGGCCAACAGGTCTAGAAACACGCCGCCCCAAAGCCAAAGCCACATCCGCAGCCCAGAGAGTTCGAGAGCCATGGCGCACCGCGTCGAAACCGATTCCTTTGGCCCGATCGAAGTTCCGTCCGACCGCTACTGGGGCGCGCAGACGCAGCGCAGCCTGGGCAACTTCAAGATCGGCGACGAACGCATGCCGCTGCCGCTGATCCATGCGCTGGGCGTGCAGAAGAAAGCCGCGGCGCGCGCCAACCGGGCGCTGGGCGTGATGGACCCGAAGCTGGGTGCGGCGATCGAACAGGCGGCGACCGAAGTCGCCGAGGGCAAGCTCGACGGTCACTTTCCGCTGGTGATCTGGCAGACCGGTTCGGGCACGCAGACCAACATGAACGCGAACGAGGTGATCTCGAATCGCGCCATCGAAATTCTCGGCGGCGAGATCGGCTCGAAGAAGCCGGTGCATCCCAACGATCACGTCAATATGGGCCAGTCGTCGAACGACTCCTTCCCGACCGCCATGCATATCGCGGCGGTGACCGAGATCGAACGCCGCCTGCTGCCGGCGCTGCGCGTGCTGCATGACGGGCTCGCGGCCAAGGCGCGCGAATTCCAGGACATCATCAAGATCGGCCGCACCCATCTGCAGGATGCCACGCCGATGACGCTGGGCCAGGAATTCAGCGGCTACGCCAAGCAGATCGAATACGGCATCGACCGCGTTGAAGGCACGCTGAAGCGGCTGCGTGAACTGGCTCAGGGCGGCACCGCCGTCGGCACCGGCCTCAACGCCAAGATCGGCTTCGCCGAAGCCTTCGCCACCGAAGTGACCAAGATCACCGGTCTCAACTTCATCACGGCGCCGAACAAGTTCGAAGCGCTGGCGGCGCATGACGCGCTGGTCGAATGTTCGGGCGCGCTCAACACGGTCGCCGTGTCGTGCATGAAGATCGCCAACGATATTCGGATGCTGGGCTCGGGCCCACGCAGCGGCATCGGCGAGATCAGCCTGCCGGAAAACGAACCCGGCTCGTCGATCATGCCGGGCAAGGTGAATCCGACCCAGTCGGAGGCGCTGACCATGGTGTGCGCCCAGGTGATGGGCAACAACGTCGCCGTCAGCATCGCCGGTTCGAACGGGCATTTCGAGCTCAACGTGTTCAAGCCCGTCATCATCGCCAACGTGCTGCGTTCGATCCGCCTGCTCGCCGACGCGGCGATCAGCTTCACCGAGAATTGCGTGGTCGGCATCCAGCCCAACCGCGACCGCCTGCAGAAGCTGATGAATGACAGCCTGATGCTGGTGACGGCGCTGAACCCGCATATCGGCTACGACAATGCCGCCAAGATCGCCAAGAAGGCGCATCACGAAGGCACCACCCTGATCGAAGCCGGCGAGGCGCTCGGCCTGCTGACCAAAGAGCAGTTCGCCCAGTGGGTGAAGCCCGAGAACATGATCGGGCCGAGCAAGTAGGACGCAGGCGCTGAGTCTCAAGAAGCGTTCGCTGACGGTCGCGGGGCACGCGACTTCGATCAGTCTCGAACCCGCCTTCTGGGACGAACTCAAGCGCGCCGCGACCGAAGACGGACGTTCGGTGGCGCAGCTGGTCGCCGAGATCGACGCGTCGCGCACGAGCAACTTGTCGAGCGCGATCCGGGTGTGGATCCTGGACCGGCTGAAACGTAGCGCGGGACAGCCATGATGGCCGAGATCGTCAATCTGAAACGGGCGCGCAAAGACAAAGCGCGCGCCGAAAAGGACCGAAAGGCGGCCGAAAACCGCGTCGCCTTCGGCCGGACCAAGGACGAGAAGAAACGCAGCGCGGCCCAGCGCGCGCTCGAAGAATTGCGGCTCGGGGGCCATCGCAAGGACGAACCGGCCGAGTAGCGTCGGGCAGTTTTACAAATTCCAGTTGGAAACAGCAAAAATCGAAGCGGCGGGCCAGCGGCACGCGGCTTGCGATTGTCTCCCGTGGTCAACCCTTAGGAGAGCACGATGTTCCAACTAGCAAGCCTTCGCATGGCCCTCGTCTGCGGTATCGCGCTCGCAGCGTTCGCTTCACCCGCTTTGGCGGGTGTCCTTCCCGGTTCGATTGCCGGCGGCGGCAATCCCAACGGCCTGAGTTCGAGCCAGCCGGGCGTCACCACGCTCGACTTCAACGCAGGCACCGCCCCCGGCTTCACCGGCGGCGCGATCAAGAACGGCACGACGAGCGGGCTCTACGCCACGCCGCTCGACGATACGAGCAACTACTATTCAGTCGGCCCGTCCACGAGCTCGCC
>JAQGIE010000181.1 GCA_028291365.1 Rhodospirillales bacterium | reverse complement strand
TGCGCCCACGGCACGCCATTGACGAAGCGCGCCAGGAACTGGCCGCCGATCGACGAACCGGCGTTGCGATCGTTGGCGATGTTCTTCATGTCGGCGACGTCGCAATCGATCGCCTTGTCGAACGCTTCGGACAGCGGCAGGCGCCACAGCAATTCGCCGGTGCGCTGACCGGCGGCGAGCAGTTCATCGGCGAGCTTGTCGTCGGTCGCCATCAGGCCCGCATATTCGGTGCCGAGCGCGACCATCACCGCGCCGGTCAAGGTCGCAAGATCGATCATCATCGCGGGCTTGAAACGGTCCTGCGCGTACCAGAGCGCGTCGGCGAGCACGAGGCGGCCCTCGGCGTCGGTATTGAGCACTTCGATCGTCTGGCCCGACATCGAGGTGACCACGTCACCCGGACGCTGCGCGTTGCCGTCGGGCATGTTCTCGACCAGGCCGATGATGCCGACCGCGTCGACCTTGGCCTTGCGGCCCGCGAGCGCGGCCATCAGGCCGGTCACGACGCCGGCGCCGCCCATATCCCACTTCATGTCCCACATGCCGGCGCCCGGCTTGATCGAGATGCCGCCCGAATCGAACGTCACGCCTTTGCCGACGAACGCGATCGGCCCATTCCCTTTGCCTTGGGACTTCTTTCCGCCTTTCGCGTTCCCGCTGGCACCGTTCCAGTGCATGACGACGAGCTGCGGTTCGAAGGTCGAGCCCTGCGCGACGCCGAGCAGCGCGCCCATGCCGAGCTTCTTCATCTCCTTGGTGCCGAGGATCTCGACCTTGACGCCGAGCGGCGCCAGCGCCTGCTGCGCGCGCTTGGCGAAGCTTTGCGGGTAGAGAACGTTGGGCGGCTCGGTGACGAGATCGCGCGTCAGGAAGACGCCGTCGGCCAGCGCCGCGTGCGCGCCGTAGGCCTTCTTCGCCGCCGCCGACTTCGCCACGGCGATTTCGATCGCTTGCGGCCCCGGACGGTCGTCCTTCTTCTTCGACTTGTACTTGTCGAACTTGTAGGAACGCAGCTTGAGGCCGAGGGCGAGCGCAGCGGCCGCTTCGGGCGACGGCAGCGGCAGCGCGATGGTGGCTTTCGCAACCCGGGCCGAGGCGAGCGTCGCGTAGATGGTGCCGCCCAGCGCGGCCCAACCGGCTTCGTCGAGATCCTTGGGGCCGAGACCGACCAGCACCGCACGATCGAGCTTCAGCCCCGCCGGCGTGGTCAGGTTCAGCGTCTCGTCCTTCTTGCCTTTGAAGTCCGCCGCGGCGATGGCGCGGCGCAGCGCGCCGCCGGCGGCGCGATCGAGCCCGGCGGCGGGGCCCGACGGGACCGCGTCAGCAAGTCCCAGCACGACGGTGCCGGTGGTGGGCAGCGTCGGTTCGACGAACGAGATCTTCATGCCTATCCCTTGATTTGCAGCTTTTTGCAGCTTGTTGCAGCCGGGGAAATCGTGGGTTTGCCGTGCCTGCCGCCCGATCGCTGCGCGATCGCTGTGGCGCACGGTCCCACCTAGGTTGTCCGCCCAAGAACGATGCCGTAGCTTCGGCTGTCAAGGCAGCCAGAAACTGCCCACACCAGCCTTCCCCAGATGACCAGCGCCGCCTTCAACGCCGACAATTCCGGACCGAATCTGGCTGGGCCGCCATCCGTGCAGAGCCGGCGCGCGGACCCGTTCGGCCTCATCGCCCGTTATCTGTTCCGCAATCTCGCGCTGTCGACCTTGGTGCTGACCGCGGGTCTCACCTTCGCGATCTGGCTCACCCAGTCGCTCAAATACCTCGAGCTGGCGGTCAACGGCGCCGCCGGACTGCGCCTGTTCCTGACCATCGTCATTCTCACCTTGCCCAGCTCGATCGCGGTGATCCTGCCCATCGCGCTGCTGCTGGTGATCCTGTTCATCTACAACAAGCTGACGATGGAATCGGAGCTGATCGTGCTACGCGCGGCCGGCCTGTCGCACTGGTCGCTGGCGCGCCCCGCCGTCGTGCTCGGCATCCTCGTCGCCATCGCGGTCTTCGTGCTCAATGCGTGGGTCGCGCCCAACGCCAACCGCACCGTCAAGAACATCCTCGAAGCGGTGCGTTCGGGGTACGGCGCGGTGCTGCTGCGCGACGGCGTGTTCAACACGCTCTCCGAACGCCTCACCGTCTATGTCGGCAAGCGCCAGGCCAACGGCGAGATGCAAAATCTCGTCATCCACCAGGAGCCCGCCGACGCGCGCGCGATGACGTTCTTTTGCAAGCGCGGCGTGCTGGTCGACGATCCGCGGCCGCGCATGCTGGTCTATGAATGCACCCGCAGCGACATCGACGCGCAGTCGGGCCGAGTCAACACGCTGACCTTCGACCGCTACGCCGTCGATATCGACCTGGTGCAGGAACAGACGCAGGAACGCTTCCGCGAAGCGTCGGAACGCACGCTGTGGGAATTGTTCGACGCCGGCGCCGACGAAGAAGTGCGGCTCGAGCCGCGCATCAAGCGCCTGTTCCTGGCCGAGGCGCATTCGCGCCTGTCGAGCCCGTTCTACGCGCTCGCTTTCTGCGGCATCGCGCTGGCCGCGATGTTGTCGGGCGCCTATGACCGGCGCGGCCAGCTGCGTCGCATCCTGTTTGCCAGCCTGATCGCGCTCGGCGTGCAGGCCTGCGCCATGGGCCTGGCCAATCTCGCGCGCATCTCGTCGCTGGCGGTGCCGCTGCTCTATCTCAGCGCGGCCGTGCCGGTGATCCTCGGCGGCGCCCTGCTGCATCGCGGCAATGGCGGAAGACTGGGGCCGTTCGAAGGGTTCTTCCCGCGCAAGATGGCCGAGCAATGAACCTCTCCCCCACCGTCGCGCGCTATGTCAGCAAGCAGTTCATCGCGCATTTCGCCGCGATGATCACGGTGCTGCTGACCATCGTCTATCTGGTCGATTCGCTCGAACTGTTGCGGCGCGCTTCGAAGCGTCCCGACGTGACGGTCGGTTCGATCTTCCAGATGTCGGTGCTGAAATTGCCGCTGACGGGACAGGAGCTGTTCCCCTTCGCGGTGCTGTTCGCGGCGATGTACACGTTCTGGCGCCTCACGCGCACCAGCGAGCTGGTGGTGCTGCGTTCGGTCGGCGTGTCGGCGTGGCAGTTCCTGATGCCGGCGCTGCTCGGCGCCTTCGCCATCGGTCTGGTCAAGGTGGCGCTGATCAATCCCGCCGGCTCGGTGCTGATCCAGCAATATGAGCGGCTCGACAACCAGTTCCTGCGCGGCAAGACCAGCGCGGTGAATCTGTCGGCGCAGGGGCTGTGGCTACGTCAGGTCGAGAATGATCGTCCGACCATCATTCATGCGCGCTCGGTGGCGGGCGACTGGGACTTGAAGGACGTCATCGTCTTCTTCTTCGACAAGGAGCGCCGCTTCACCGGCCGGCTCGACGGCCCCTCGGCCAAGCTCGATAACGGCACGTGGATGGTGCGCGAAGGCACGCTGTCGCGCCTCGCCCCCGACGGCACCTCGACACAAAGCCGCGTCCGCGACTACGCCATCCCGACCGAACTCACGCGCGACGAGATCGAGGACAGTTTCTCCTCGCCCGATTCGCTGTCCTTCTGGTCGATGCCGCGCTTCATCCAGACCATGGAATCGACCGGCTTCTCGGCCACCCGACTCAAGCTCCACTACCAGAGCTTGCTGGCGCAGCCTTTGTTGTTCGCGGGGCTGGTGCTGGTCGCCGCGGCCGCATCGCTCGGGCCGCTGCGGCGGCAAGGCGCGCTCAAGATGGTCGGCGTCGGCGTATTGGCCGCTTTTGGGTTGTTCTTCCTCAACAACGTGATCCGCGCCCTGGGTCTCAGCGAGACGATCCCGGTGCCGCTGGCCGCCTGGGCCCCGGCCCTGATCGCCACGATCGGCGGCTTCGCCACCCTGCTCTACCTCGAAGATGGCTGAGATTCACATGGAAACAGGGGCGAACTGACGGAAAGCAGAGCGATTTTCCCGGAAAAATCGCTCTGAACTTGCCCTCGTTTCGCGGCTCTGCCATGAGAACCGCGGCCATGACTTTCCGGAAAATCCTCGTCGCCGCCTTCGGGCTCGCGTTCCTCGCCGCGCCGCTCGTCGGTGCTTCTGCCGCCTCCCCGCGTCAACGCACGCGCGCGCCCAGCGCCGCGCCTGTCAGCGCCGTCGATGGGGATGAGTCGACCTACACACTGGGCGGCCGCATCGCCGCCGTGGTGAACGAGGACGCGATCTCGGTCGAGGATCTCGATGCGCGCCTCAAGCTGGCGCTGATCTCCTCGCAACTGCCCGACAATCCGGAAGTCCGGGCGCGGCTGAAGCCGCAGGTGCTGCGCAACCTGATCGAGGAGCAGCTCGAGGTGCAGGAGGCCAAGCGCCTCAACATCCGCGTCGAACGCAGCGAAGTCGATCAGGCGATCGAAAACGTCGCCAAGGCGAACGGCATGGACAGGACGGCCTTCGAAGGCCGCTTCAAGCAGGCGGGCATTCCGCTCGGCACGCTGCGCAACCAGGCGCTGGCGCAGATCGCCTGGGCCAAGGTGATCCAGAAGCAGATCCGCCCGCGCGTCGACATCAACCAGGAAGAAGTCGACGACACCTACGAGAAGCTGCGCCAGAACGCCGGCAAGCCGCAGTTCCTGATGGCCGAGATCTATCTCGCCGTCGACAATCCGAGCCAGGAGCCGTCGGTGCGCGCCACCGCCGACCGTCTGGTCGACGAGATCAAGCGCGGCGCCAATTTCGGGGCCGTGGCGCGCCAGTTCTCGCAATCAGCCGACGCCGCCAACGGCGGTGATCTCGGCTGGGTGCAGGAAGGCCAGCTGGGCGAAGAGATCGACCGCACCATCCACGAGATGCGTCCCGGCATTCTGTCGCCGCCGGTGCGTGCGCCCGACGGCTATCACATTCTCTACATGCGTGATCGCGGCACCGTGCTGGGCGCCAACGAAGGCGGCCCGCGCGAGGCCCACGCTCCCTCGCCCGACGACAAGCTGCTCTTGAAGCAGATCCTGCTGCCGCCGCCGCAGAGCCAGGCGGACGCGGAAAAGTTGGTCCCCCAGATCAAGCGCCTGATCGAAACGGTGCAAGGTTGTGGTGCCATCGACGAGCGCGCCAAGACCGACAAGCTGTCGGGCACGCTCGGCACCATGCGCTTGAAGGATCTGCCGGCGCAGGTGCAGCAGGCCGTGGCGAGCGTGCCGGAAGGGCGCCTTGCGCCGCCGCTGCAGACGCCGGCGGGCATCGCGCTGCTGATGGTGTGCAAGCGCACCGCGGCGCCCGACGCGGTGCAGCAGACGGTGGTGCAGACCGCGCCGAAGACGCCGCAGATGCCGAGCAAGGACCAGGTGCTGAACCAGATCGGTCTGCAGCGCCTGGAAATGCAGGCGCGCCGTTATCTCCGCGACCTGCGCGCCCAGGCCTTCATCGACATTCGCACATAATTTTCCCCGCAAAAGCGGGGATCCATCTGGGAGCTCCGCAGGGCGTCTTGAGCACTGTCTCTCAAAAATTTGTCACCCCGGCGAAGGCCGGGGCCCATGGGCTTTGGCAACACGGAACTGTTCCGTACTGCCGCCCCGATGGGCCCCGGCCTTCGCCGGGGTGACAGATAAGAAAGCACGAACATCGTGCGTCCACTGGCGCTCACGATGGGCGAGCCGGCCGGCGTCGGCGGCGAAATCGCAATCAAGGCGTGGCGTTCGGGCGAAGCACCGCCCTTTCTGCTCATTGACGTTCCCGATCGCATCCGCGCGCTGGGCGGCGAGGTCGAAGCGATCACCTCCGCCGCCGACGCGATCGACGCGTTCGAGCGGGCGCTGCCCGTCCTGTCGCTCGGCGCGATGGTGCAGGCGATCCCGGGCAAGCCCGATTCCGCCAACGGGCTTGCGGTGATCAGCTCGATCGAGCGCGCGGTGCGATTGACCCTGAAGGGCGAGACCGACGCGGTCGTCACCAACCCGATCCAGAAATCGGCGCTGTACGCGGTGGGCTTTCGTCATCCCGGCCACACCGAATTCCTCGCCGAGCTCGCCGGCGTGCGCCAGGTCGAGATGATGCTGGCGGTGCCGGAGCTGCGCGTCGTGCCGGTCACCATCCACGTGTCGCTGAAAGACGCGATCGCGCTTCTCTCGACCGATCGCATCGTCGAAGCCGCGCGCACGACCGCTGCATCGCTCCAGCGTGACTTCGGCATCGCCAAGCCGCGCCTCGCCATCGCCGGCCTCAACCCACATGCGGGCGAAGGCGGCGCGATGGGACGCGAGGAGATCGAGATCGTGATGCCGGCGATCGAGCGCCTGCGCGTCGACGGCATCGACGTAAGCGGTCCGCATCCGCCCGACACGATGTTCGCCAGCCACGCGCGCAGGCGTTACGACGCCGCCATCTGCCTTTATCACGACCAGGCGCTGATCCCGCTCAAGACGCTCGATTTCGCGCGCGGCGTGAACGTGACGCTGGGCCTGCCGTTCGTGCGCACGTCACCCGATCACGGCACCGCGCTCGACATTGCGGGCACGGGAAAAGCCGACGCGACGAGCTTGATCGAAGCGCTCAAGCTGGCGCGCGCGATGGCAGATTCTCGTGCACGTGCGCTGCGCACATGACGCTCGCGAACCAGCCGCCGCTGCGTGACGTGATCCGGGCCTATGGGCTCGATGCCAAGAAGACGCTGGGGCAGCATTTTCTGCTCGACCTGAATCTCACCGCCAAGATCGCGCGCGGCGCGGGCGAGATGGATGGTGTCACCGCCATCGAAATCGGGCCGGGCCCGGGCGGGCTGACGCGCGCGCTGCTCGACACGCCGGCCAAGCGCGTCGTCGCGGTCGAGCGCGACGATCGCGCGGTCGCAGCGCTGCAGGGGCTGGTCGCGGCGAGCGACGGACGGCTGACCGTGATCGGCGCCGACGCGCTTAAGACCGACGTGACGGCAATCGCGGAGGCGCCGCGCGCCATCGTTGCCAACCTGCCGTACAACGTCGCGACGCCGCTTTTGATCGGCTGGCTCGAACGCGCCGACCAGTTCGAACATCTGACCTTGATGTTCCAGAAAGAAGTCGCCGATCGTCTGGTGGCATTGCCGCGCACCAAAGCATACGGGCGTCTGTCGGTGATGACGCAGTGGCGCACGACGGCAAAGATCCTGTTCGACCTGCCCGCCAGTGCCTTCACCCCGCCGCCCAAAGTCGTGTCGAGCGTGGTGCGGCTGGTGCCCAAGCCGATCGACGACGTTCCGTTCGCAACGATGGAGCGCATCGTCGCTGCCGCCTTCGGCCAGCGCCGCAAGATGCTGCGACAATCGCTGAAAAGTGTTACGCCGGACGTCGAAACCTGGCTGGGGCGCGCCGGCATCGCGCCGACCGCACGCGCCGAGGAACTCGATCCCGACGCTTTCGTGCGGCTGGCACGCGCCTTGGTCGACGAACGCCGCGTCGAAACGGCGCGGCCCCGTACGTAACGAGGGATATCGTCCGCGCGAATCCTTACGTCGCGGCACCAAACCGTTCTGTTCGCTCTGCACAGTGCATGTTGGTGTGTCCCGACTTCGGAGAACCTAGTCATGTCGATTTCATCGATCAGCAGCGGCGCGTCGGCCAGCTCCAGCAAGGCCATCGTCAGCACCGCCGCCGTCAGCGCCGGGAATGGCACGATCACGACGACGATCACGTATGCCGACGGCACCACCGACATTTCTAGCGCGATCGACTACAACGCGCAGAACAAGCCGGACGACAGCGACCTGTCGACGAAGACCGCGCTCGGCAATCTGCTCGACCCGCGCAATGTCGACCAGAACAAGTCGCTGCTGGCGCAGCAGGAAGACAAGTCGCGCTGACGATCGCCGTGCGAACTGGACCCTAACTCGCCATCTTCATCAGCTGCGACATGCTCATGCCCATCGGCGGCGCGCGGAAAGCGACGTTGTAGCGGTTGTACAGGTTGATGATCCCGATCGCGTGGGTCAGCTCGACCCGCTCGCGTTCGCTGAACACCGCTTCGATCTCTTTATACGCTTCGTCGTTGTCGCGATGGTTGCCGAGCGCGGTCAGTGCTTCGGTCCAGGCCAGCGCCGCACGCTCGCGCGCGTCGAAGTCCGGCGCTTCGCGCCACGCCGCGACTAAATTGATCTTGGCGAAGTCGACGCCGAGATCGAGCAAGGTGCGGGCGTGCAAATCGAGGCAAAGCGCGCAGCCATTGATCTGCGATGCGCGCAGCTTGACGAACTCGAGCAGCTGTTCGCCCAGCGTGCTCCTGGTCAGGGGCATGGCAGCGGTGAAGACCGCGCGCATCAGGTCGGGGGCGACTTTGTTGTAGTCGAGACGGGCAGACATCTTGGATCTCCTTGGTTCAAGCTTCTGCCCTGTTGACGAACCAGCCCGCCGCGGCGTGACACTTGTCACGAAATCAATTGGCCGATCGTCTACCCGTCATGGATGACTCCGATCTCGCCGTCGCGCAGCGTTTCGAAGCGCTGCGCCCCCGCCTGCAACGCCTTGCCTACCGGCTGCTCGGCTCGGTCGCCGAAGCCGAAGACGTGGTGCAGGACGCCTTCCTGCGCTGGGCTACCGCCGACCGCGACAAGATCCAGGTCGATGCGGCCTGGCTCAGCACCGTGACGACGCGGCTGGCGCTGGACCGGCTGCGCGCCGCCAGCGTTGCCCGCACCGACTATGTCGGACCGTGGCTGCCCGAGCCGCTGGTGGAAGCGCCCGATACCGACGCCCCCGACTATGCCCACGACCGCGCCGACGACGTTTCGACCGCGCTGCTGCTGGTGCTGGAGCGGCTCGGCCCGACCGAACGCGCCGCCTTCCTGCTGCATGAAAGCTTCGACCTGCCGCATGCCGAAATCGCCGAAACGCTGGGGCTTAGCGAAGCGGGCTCGCGCCAGCTGGTCCATCGGGCGCGCGAGCGTGTCCGCAGCGAGAAGCGCCGTTTCGACGTCGATCCCGAAACGCAGCGCGAGCTGATCGCGCGCTATGCGCAGGCGCTGATTGCGCGCGACGCGCAGGGCGTCGCAGCCCTGCTGGCGCCCGACGTGGTGCTGCTCAATGACGGCGGCGGCCATGTCGGCGCCGCGCGCAATCCGATCGAGGGGGCGGAACGCGTGACCCGCCTGTTCGAGGGGATCAATCGCAAGAACAAATCCATCACCTTCCAGGTCATGCTGGTGAACGGCGAGCCGGGCCTGGTGCATTTCCTCGGCGACAGCATCTTTGCCGTCGACACGCTGGGCATCGAGAACGGGCGCATCACCCGCATCTGGCGCCAGATGAACCCCTACAAGCTGGCCAGCCGCACCGCCTCGATCCCGCGCACGCCGTCCGCGTCCGAGCAGTAGAACGCGACCAGCGCACCGCCATCGTCGAGCGGCACGACCCAGGGATAGCCGACGTCGGGCGACGGTGCGTCGTCGACGAGCACCAGTTCGGCGGCGTCGCCAAACGCTTGGCGCCGCGGCTCCCACAGGCGCGCACGCACGCCGTAGGGCTCGGCGCGATAGCCGTAGACGACCAGCAGCCGCCCGTCGGCAAGCACGCAGGCATCGGCCGGATGGCCGACGACGTCGTGGACGAGTGCGTCGTCCCAGTGCAGTCCGAGGTCGCGCGAACGCGAGGTGGCGATGCGGCCGCCGAGGCCCGTCGTGCGATGGAAGGCGAGCAGCGAACCGTCGGCGAGCTGCGTCAGCGCGCTTTCGCAAAAGCCCGCCTCGTGCTTCTGCGCGTCGAACGCGATGGTGGCGCGTTTGCGCCAGGTCGCGCCGCGATCGCCCGAGGCCCACAGCTCGCTCGCATAGCGACCGTTGGGCCCGCGCCCGCCATAGACCGCCTGCAGCAACGTGCCATCGGCGAGTTCGAGCGCGCGGCCGCGCAGCGCACCGCCATGCCAGGGCCGAGCGCCCGGAATGATGTCGGGGAAATCGGCGTCGTGGCCGAAGAATTGATGCGCGCTCCAGGCCACGCCGTCGTGGCTGCGCCGCGCGTAGGCGCCCCAGAGGAAATACGCGATGTCGCAGTCGCGCAGCCGCGTCGGCAGCGCCCCCGCTGCCACCAGCGGCGCGGCCTGCGAGGCCGGCAGCGGGTAATAGGCGAACCCGCTCAGCATCAGGCTTCCGTCGGACAGCGCCAGCAGGTTCGGATCCTGGTCGGCCACAGCGACGTGCGGCGGCAGGATCGCGGGCTCGCCTTGCGGCGCGCCCAGCGCGTCGAGCGCCAGCAGCGCGATATGCGAGCGCGCGTCGAGATGATCGACGTCGTCGCGGCCGGCCCCGTCGGGCCGCAGCACGCGATGATCGGGCGCGCGCCGGAACGCCAGCCAAAGGCCGCCGCCGCCACGCGCGCACAGGCTGGGAAAGGACGCGTATTCACCGCGCTTGCGATAGAGGACGCGGCGCTCTCCGGTCACGGCGACAGCCAGCACAGCCAGATCATTTCGACGTTCAACGTCGCGTGCATCTCGCGCCCGCACTCGAGGAAGCCGTGTCGCGCATAGAAACGCAGCCCGTCACGATTGGACGCCTGCGTACGCAGCTTCAGCCCACGCGGAGAACGAAGCTTCGCGTCGTTGAGCAGCGCGGTTCCGACACCATGCCGCTGCGCATCGGGCAGCACGAAAAGCTGGTCCAGCAGCGAATCCGACGGCACCGTCGCCGCGAAACCGACCAGCCGGCCGCCGAGCCGCGCCACGCGCACCTGCCAGCGGCCGGTTTCGAGTTCGCGCGCGGCGCGTTCTGCCAACGGCGCCAGCGGCGCCGCCTCCGCCAGCTCGGGATTATTGGCCGCCCAGCTTGAATGCCAGATTGCGGCGATCTCGGAGGGTGCGATCGCCGGGTCGTAGTCGGCGATCATCGTGTCGCTCACCCGCCGCTCTCACGACGAAGGCGATTCACGAAATCGACCAGCCCGTGCTGCCGGCGGCGCTTGAGGCGTTCGGCGGTGAGGATGGCGCGCACCGCGCTGACGCTTTCGTTCAGCTCGCGATTGACCAGCACGTACTGGTACTCGCGATAGTGGCTCATCTCGTCGGCCGACCTGGCCATGCGGCGGCGGATCACGTCTTCGCTGTCGAGGGCGCGGCCGCGCAGCCGCTTTTCCAATTCGTCGGTCGAGGGCGGCAGCACGAAGACGGTGACGATATCTTCCGTCAGGCCTTCCGAGATCTGCTGCGTGCCTTGCCAGTCGATGTCGAACAGCATGTCGCGCCCGGCGGAGAGCGCGTCTTCGACGGGCGCGCGGGGCGTGCCGTAGCAATTGCCGAACACTTCGGCATGCTCGATCAGCGCGTCACGCTCGACCAGCGACAGAAACTCGGGCTTGCCGATGAAATGATAATCGACCCCGTCGCGCTCGCCGCCGCGCATCGGGCGCGTCGTGACCGACACTGACAGGGACAGGTTGGGATCGCTGTCGAGCAGCGCGCGCGCGATCGAGGTCTTGCCCGCCCCCGATGGGGACGACAGCACCAAAAGCAGGCCGCGGCGCGTGATCTCAGGGTCCATAGTGAAACCGGTCCTACACGACGGGCCCGGAGTCGGCAAAGATCCCGGGAGGAGGAAACATGCCGACCCTGCCGCCCCTGCGCTCGATCCTGATCACCGGCGCTTCGTCCGGAATCGGCGAGGCCCTGGCCCGCTGCTACGCCGCGCCCGGCGTCCGGCTTCACCTCAACGGGCGCGACGCGACGCGGCTGGAAGAGGTCGCCGCGATTTGCCGCGCTGCGGGAGCGACGGTCGCGACGCGCCTGCTCGACGTCACCGAACGCGAATCGCTGGCCGCCTGGATCGACGAATGCGACCGGACGGCGCCGCTCGATCTCGTCATCGCCAATGCAGGCGTGTCGGCGGGCACCGGCCGCTTCGGGGAAAGCGAGGCGCAGGCGCGCCGCATCTTCGCGGTCAATGTCGACGGCGTGGTGAACACGGTGCTGCCCGCGATCGCGGCGATGCGTCCGCGCGGCCGCGGCCAGGTCGCAATCATGGCCTCGCTCGCCGCTTTTCGCGGCTTTCCCGGCGCGCCCGCTTATTGCGGCTCGAAAGCGGCGATACGGGTGTGGGGCGAGTCGCTGCGCGGCGAGGTCGCGCGCCACGGCATTGCGGTCAGCGTCATCTGTCCCGGCTATGTGCGCAGCCGCATGACCGCGGTGAACAGCTTTAAGATGCCGCTGCTGATGGATGCCGACGCGGCGGCGCGCGTAATCGCGCGCGGCCTGGCCAGACGACGCGGCCGCATCGCCTTTCCCTGGCCGATGTGGTTCGCGGTGTGGCTGATCGCGTTGCTGCCGACCGCCTGGACCGACGGGATGCTGGCCAAGCTGCCGAAAAAAATCGGCGCCGAATGAGCCACAGCGAAAGGAGCGCGTGATGATCCGCTACGTCAAATTCATGCCCGTGCCGGTGCGTGACCAGGATCGCGCGCTCGCTTTCTATCGCGACGTGATGGGCTTCACGGTCGCGACCGACGCACCCTACGAAGGTGAGCGGCGCTGGATCGAGATCGGCGTGCCGGGCGCCGAGACGCATCTCGTCTTCACGCCGAAGACGGACGACGCGATCCCGCAAGTGCCGACCATGGTGCTGGTCAGCGACGACGTGCACGCCGATTTCGAAACGCTGCGCGGCAAGGGCGTGAAGTTCACCGCCGAGCCGACCGAGACGCCATGGGCGCAGGGCGAGTATTACGCGCTGTTTCTCGACAGTGAGAACAACCTGCTGATGCTGGGCCACGCCTAAGCGCGTTTTCCCGCGAAAGCCTGCCTCCGACGACGTTATTTCTTCTTGGCGCGCCCGATCGCCTCGACGATCAGCTCGCAGGCTTCTTGCGGCCCGACCCAGCGCACGATCGTCACCCACTTGCCCTTTTCCAGGTCTTTGTAGTGCTGGAAGAAGTGCGCGATCTGCTCGCGCAGGATGGCGGGCAGGTCTTCGTGCGTTTCGACGCCCGAATGGAACGGGTGCAGCTTGTCGACCGGAACCGCGATGATCTTTTCGTCGCCGCCGGCCTCGTCTTCCATGATGAGCGCGCCGATCGGGCGGCAACGCACGACGCAGCCCGGCACCACCGGCACCTGGCTCACCACCAGCACGTCGATCGGGTCGCCGTCGGTCGACAGCGTATGCGGCACGAAGCCGTAATTGCCCGGATAGAACATCGCCGTATGCAGGAACCGGTCGACAACGAGGACGCCGGCCTCTTTGTCGAACTCGTACTTCACGGGCGGACCGCCCTGGCTGATCTCGACCAGGACGTTGATGTCGCGCGGCGGGTCCTGGCCCACCGAAAGCTTCGAAAGATCCATGGCGGTCTTTTAGGCCGCGATTCGTGCCTTCCACCAGCGCGCGCCGCCGATGGCTGCCAGCGATCCGAGGAAGAGCGCGAAGGCGACCAGCATGGTCCGCAACGGCCAGGCCGGCGTGCCGTCCAGCCGCTCGGTCTCGCCGGCCGTGATCCAGGCGGCGGCGCCGGCGGATTCGAGCATCCACAGCAGGGTACAGATCGCGACCACGACGAAAGCGAAGCCGACCGCGCGGAACACGGTCAGGGCGCTGCGCTCGATCGCGTCGGCGCCCAGTGTGCGCGGGCGCTGGTGCGCGATTTCGGTCTCACGGCCGCCCACGATCAGCGTGAGCTTGGTATCATCGGTGTCGCGACGCATCGCGCTTCTTCCTTGTTCGGTCCTGAAACGACGTCGCAAACGTACCCCACAGCGGTTACGCGTTCGTTGCGACAAATCGTAGACTGAGGAAAAACGTCGAAGGTTTGACGCTTCAATTCTGTCGTTAGGCCCGCGTCAGTTTGGGCGTTTGGCCCGCCAGGCCGCGACGTTCTTGTTGTGCTCATCGAGCGTCGACGCGAAGGCATGTCCGCCGCTGCCGTCGGCGACGAAATAGAGCCAGGTGCCCGGTTCCGGCTTGCCCGCCGCGGCCAGCGACGCCCTGCCCGGATTGCAGATCGGGGCCGGCGGCAGCCCGTCCTTGGCGTAGGTGTTGTAGGCCGTGTCGGAGTCGAGATCGGCGCGCGTCAGGCTGCGGCCCAGCTGCTGATGGCCGAGGGTCAGGCCATAGATCGTGGTCGGGTCCGATTGCAGCCGCATGCTCTTCTTCAACCGGTTCAGGAACACGGTCGCGACCTTGGCGCGCTCGGCGGCGATGCCGGTTTCCTTCTCGATGATCGAGGCGAGGATCAGGAGCTGACGCTTGTCGGTGAGCGCGAGGTCGCCGGCGCGATTGCGCCACGCCTCGTCGAGCGCGGCATCGGCGGCGCGGTGCATGCGCTGCACCAGGTCGGCGCGCGAATCGTTGAGCGAGAAATTATAGGTCTCGGGCAGCAGTGTGCCTTCGGGCGGCGCTTCGCCGGGGTCGCCCGACAGCGCCGGCTCGGCCTTCACCAGCTCGAAGATCTGCGTCACCGACAGGCCTTCGGGGATGGTGAGCTTGTGCACCACCGTCTTGCCTTCGCGCAGCTGCTCGACCAGCGAGAGAGCGGACGGCGATGGCGGCACCAGATACTCGCCCGCCTTGAGCGAGCGGCGCGCGCCGAAGCGCGTCGCCAGCAGGAAATTCCACGGCGCCCGCACCAGCTTGGCGTCGTGGAGCAGCTTGGCGATTTCCTCGGTCGACGCGCCCTTGGGCACGACGATCGTCGTCTCGTGCTCGGTTTCGACCGGCGCCGACAGTTGCTGGAATGCGTACAGCGCGCCGCCGCCCGCCAGCAGCGCGAGCGCGAACAGCACACCCAGCAGGCGCACCAGCGCCCGCACCATCGTTTATTGGAGCTCTTTGAAGATCAGCGACGCGTTGGTGCCGCCGAACCCGAACGAGTTCGACAGCGCCGCGCGGATCGGACGCTGCTTCGCCTGCAACGGCACCAGATCGACGCCCAGACAGGCTTCCGACGGGTTGTTGAGGTTCAGCGTCGGCGGCGCGAGGTCGTTCTCGATCGCCTTGATCGAAAAGATCGCTTCGACCGCCCCGGCCGCGCCGAGCAGATGGCCGATCGCCGACTTGGTCGACGACATCGAGATCGTGCCGATGGCGTTGCCGAACAGCCGTTTCACCGCGCCGACTTCGATCTCGTCGCCGAGCGGCGTCGAGGTGCCGTGCGCATTGACGTAATCGATGTCCGACGGGGTCATGCCGGCGCGCTTCAACGCGGCCTGCATGGCGCGGAACCCGCCATTGCCGTCTTCGGCGGGCGCGGTCAGGTGATAGGCGTCGCCCGACATGCCGTAGCCGACCACTTCGGCGTAAATCTTGGCGCCGCGCTTTTTGGCGTGTTCGAGTTCCTCGAGCACGACGATGCCGGCGCCTTCGCCCATTACGAACCCGTCGCGACCTTCGTCGAACGGACGCGACGCGGTCGACGGCGCCTCATTGTACGAGGTCGACAGCGCGCGGCAGGCGGCGAAGCCGGCCATGCCGATGCGGCTGACCGCGGCTTCGGTGCCGCCCGCGACCATCACGTCGGCGTCGTCCAGCATCACCATGCGCGCGGCGTCGCCGATCGCGTGGGCGCCGGTGGCGCAGGCGGTCACCACGGCGTGATTTGGGCCCTTGAAGCCGTAGGCGATGGAAACGTGGCCCGAGGCCTCGTTGATCAGGCTTTGCGGAATGAAGAAGGGCGACAGGCGCCGCGGCCCTTTTTCATGCACGACGACCGAGCCGTTATAGATCGCCGGCAGGCCGCCGATCCCGGACCCGATCATCACGCCGGTCCGCTCCTGCCCTTCGGCGTCCTGGGGCAGCCAGCCGGAATCGTGGATGGCCTCTTTCGCCGCGGCCATCGCGTAGATGATGAAGTCGTCCATCTTCTTCTGGTCTTTCACCGGGACGTAATCGTCCGGGTTGAAACGACCTTCGGAAGCGTCGCCGCGCGGCACCTGGCCGGCGATCTTCGCCGGCAGGTCCGAGACGTCGAACGACTCGATGCGGCGGATTCCCGACTGGCCGCCAATCAGGCGGCTCCAGGTATCCGCGACGCCGACGCCGAGCGGGCTGACCATGCCCAGCCCGGTGACCACCACCCTACGCATGCTGAAACTCCGGCCACCGCGCCTCGATTACGAGGTCGCGTGCTCCTTCAGGAAATCGATCGCGTCCTTGACCGTCAGGATCTTCTCGGCCGCGTCGTCCGGGATCTCAACGCCAAATTCTTCTTCGAAGGCCATGACCAGCTCGACAGTATCGAGGCTGTCGGCGCCCAGATCGTCGATGAAGCTCGCATTCTCGGTCACCTTGGCCTCTTCGACGCCCAGATGCTCGACAACGATCTTCTTCACGCGCTCGGCGATATCGCTCATTCCTAACCTTCCGTTCTTGCTGGGTTTCTGCCGGACATTATTGAGGCCGGCCGGGCGCTTACAGCTCTCAGATTCGCGCCGAAACGGCGGTGGTCGTAGCACAGGCCCGTCACGCCTTCAAACAGCCGCATTAGATCATCGCCATTCCACCGTTCACGTGCAGTGTTTGGCCGGTAACGTAGCCCGCCTCCTCGCTGGCGAGGTAAAGGACCGCGGCGGCGATCTCCTCCGCCTTGCCCAGCCGCCCGGCAGGCACTTTGGGCAGGATGGCAGCCCGCTGCGCCTCGTTCAGCGCGTCGGTCATGGCGGTTTCGATGAAGCCGGGCGAGACCACGTTGGCAGTGATCCCGCGGGTCGCCAGCTCGGCCGCCAGCGCCTTGGTCATGCCGATCAGCCCGGCCTTGGCCGCGGCGTAATTGACCTGGCCCGGATTGCCGGTGGTGCCGACGACCGAGCCGATGCCGATCACCCGGCCCCAGCGCCGCTTCATCATGCCCTTGGTCACCGCCCGCGCGAGGCGGAAGGCGGCCGTCAAATTCACGTCCAGCACCGACTGCCACTCGTCGTCCTTCATGCGGATCGAGAGATTATCGCGCGTGATGCCGGCATTGTTCACGAGAATGTCGATGCCGCCGCCGAGCGCCGCTTCGGCGTCCTTGGCCAACTGCTCGACCGAGGCCGAGTCGGACAGGTTGGCGGTCACCACCAGCGCCCGCTCGCCGATTTCTTTCGCCACCGCGTCCAGCGCCTCGCGGCGCGTGCCCGACAGCACGACGCGCGCGCCCGCCCCGGCCAGGGCCAGCGCGATGGCGCGGCCGATGCCGCCCGAGGCGCCCGTGACGAGCGCCGTCTTGCCGGTAAGGTCGAACATTCAAGCGGCCCTTTCTTTTTGAAGTACATCACGCGCGGCTTCGATCACGCGCGCCATGTCGTCGAAGGCGACGTCGTGATGCGTCACGGCGCGGCAGCGCTCGGCGCTGAATGCGGCGACGCGCACGCCGCGTGCAAGCAGACGCGCTGCAAAAGACGGCGCGTCGAAGCCGGTCTGCGCCACGTCGAAAAAGACGATGTTGGTGGCGGCTTCGACGCGAATGCCCGGCAGCGCCGCCAGCCCGTCGGCGAGCGCGCGCGCCGCGCGGTGATCGTCGGCCAGGCGTTCGACATTGTGATCGAGCGCGTAGAGCGCCGCGGCACCGAGAATGCCGGCCTGGCGCATGGCGCCGCCCATGCGCTGTTTCCAGCGCCACGCCGCCGCGATGAAATCACGGCTGCCGGCAAGCGCGGCGCCGACCGGGCAGCCGAGCCCTTTGGAGAAATCGATCCAGGCGCTGTCGCATTGTCCGGCCCACGCGCTGGCAGGCTGGCCCGCTTCGACCGCGGCGTTGAGCAGCCGCGCGCCGTCGAGATGCACCGCACACCCGCCGTCGCGTGCCGCCGCGACCGCGTCGCCAAACACGTCCAGCGGCCACACCGTGCCGCCGCCGAAATTGGCGGTGTTTTCGAACGAAACGACGCGGGTGACGGGCGAATAGCGGCTGGGCTCGCGCATCGCCGCGCGCACGTCGGCGGCGCTGAAAATGCCGCGCGCGCCGGGCAGCGGCGTGATCTGCGCGCCGGCAAGCGCGGCCGGCGCGCCACCTTCCGAGTTCAGAATGTGCGAGCTGCGATCGGCGAGCACTTCGTCGCCGGGGCGGCAGTGAACCAGCAGCGAGATCTGGTTCGCCATGGTGCCCGACGGCAGAAAGACCGCGTCTTCCTGGCCCAGCAATTTCGCGACTCGCGCGCACAGCGCGTTGATGGTCGGATCTTCGCCGCGCTGTTCGTCGCCGACTTCGGCCGTCGCCATCGCCGCGCGCATCGCGGCGCTCGGCCGCGTCTGCGTATCGCTGTACAGGTCGATGAGCTGATTCATTGCCGTTTGCTCATGTCAGAGCGTCTTGAGGAAGGCTTCGATCTCGGCCGGCCCACTCAGCGATACGCCTTCGATTTCCTTGTCGATCCGCTTGGTCAGGCCCGAGAGGACTTTGCCGGCGCCGACTTCGACCAGCTGCGCGACATCCTGTTTCTTCATCCACAGCACGCTTTCACGCCAGCGCACCGTGCCCGTCACCTGCTCGACCAGCAGGTCGCGAATGCGCGACGGCTCGTGCACCGCTTCGGCGACGACGTTGGCGACGACCGGCACCGCGGGCGGCTGCATCGCGACGCCGGCGAGCGCCTTGCTCATCGCGTCGGCAGCGGGCGCCATCAGCGCGCAATGGAACGGTGCCGAGACCGGCAGTTTCACCGCCCGCTTGAAGCCGCGCTCGGCGGCAAGCGCGATGGCGCGGTCGACCGCTTCGGCGTGGCCCGACACCACGATCTGGCCCGGCGCATTGTCGTTCGCGGCTTCGCACACCTGGCCCTGGGCCGCTTCTTCGGCGATGGCCCGCACCGCGTCGAGTTCGGCACCGAGGATCGCGGCCATGGCACCGACGCCGACCGGCACCGCGCGCTGCATGGCCAGCCCCCGTGTCTTCAACAGGCGCGCCGTGTCGGACAGCTTGAACACGCCGGCGGCGGCCAGCGCCGAATATTCGCCCAGCGAGTGACCCGCGACGAAGCGCGCATGCTTGGCCAGGTCGACACCGCCTTCCTGCAGAACCCGGAAGGCAGCCAGGCTGACCGCCATCAAGGCGGGCTGGGCGTTCTCGGTCAGGTTGAGGTCAGCGTCCGGGCCCTCCCACATCAGCCTGGACAGTTTCTGCGACAGCGCGTCGTCGATCTCTTGAAAGACGTGGCGGGCGGTCGGAAAGGCATCGGCCAGTTCGCGGCCCATGCCGACGGCCTGGCTACCCTGGCCGGGAAAGACGAAGGCGCGGAAGGACTCAGAGGCCAAGGGCAGAATCTCCGGGGTCAGCTCGGGAAAGGGGCGAAGCGATGGCCGCCCGGGACCCCGCATGTCAAGCAGACCGAGGTTCCGCTTGCGTTCGCGTGGCCCCCTATGCTTATTCCGCCGCTTCTCCTTGCCGACCCCTCGCCACGGGTCGGCTAGGGCCGGGCGGCTGGTCTCACCGTGAGGCACAGCGCCGGTCCACCAACAGCCAAAGGGAGACCACATGGCGTTGTACGAAACCGTGTTCATCGCACGGCAAGACCTGTCGTCGGCTGCGGCCGAGCAGTTGACCGAAACCTTCGCCCAGCTGATCCGTGACAATGGCGGCGAGGTGACGAAGACGGAACAGTGGGGTCTCAAGACCCTCGCCTTCCGCATGAACAAGAACCGCAAGGGTCACTACGTTCTCTTCAATCTCAACGCGCCGCATGCCGCGGTCGCCGAGATGGAGCGCAACATGCGTCTGAACGAAGACGTGCTGCGCTACATCACCATTCGCGTGGAAGAGCACGAAGAAGGCCCGTCGGCCATGATGCAGCGCCGCGACGATCGCGAGCGCGGCGAGCGTGGCGGCTTCGGTGATCGCGACCGCGGCTATCGCCCGCGTCGTGAAGACGGAGCCCCGGAACCCGACCTGATCGAAGGAGCCGTCGTATGACCGACGTCAGCAACCAATCCGGCCCCGGTGGCCGTGGCGGCGATAGCCGTGGCGGCGATAGCCGTGGCGGCGATGGTGCCCGCCCTGCTCGTCGTCCGTTCTTCCGTCGTCGCAAGACCTGCCCGTTCTCGGGCCCCAGCGCGCCGAAGATCGACTACAAGGACGTGAAGCTGCTCGGCCGCTTCATTTCCGAACGCGGCAAGATCGTGCCGAGCCGCATCACCGCGGTCTCGACCAAGAAGCAGCGCGAGCTGGCGCAGGCGATCAAACGCGCCCGCTTCCTCGGCCTGCTGCCCTACGTGTTGAAGTAAGGAGCACTAGCCATGGCAAATGTGGACGTGATCCTGCTCGAACGCGTGTCGGGCCTTGGCCAGATGGGCGACGTGGTCGCGGTGAAGCCGGGCTTCGCGCGCAACTTCCTGCTGCCCCAGAAGAAGGCCCTGCGCGCCACTGCGCAGAACAAGGCGTTCTTCGACAAGCAGAAGGTCGTGCTCGAAGCGCAGAACCTCGCGCGCAAGGGCGAGGCCGAAAAAGTGTCGAAGAAGATGGACGGCCTCAAGGTCGTCGTCATTCGCGCTGCGGCCGAAGGCGGCCAGCTGTACGGTTCGGTGTCGGCGCGTGATATCGCCGACGCGATCATCGCGGCGGGCTACAAGATCGAACGCCGTCAGGTCGAACTGAACCAGGCGATCAAGACGCTGGGCCTGTTCCCGGTCGACGTCGCGCTGCACCCGGAAGTGACGATCCACGTGACCGTCAACGTCGCGCGCAGCGAAGACGAAGCCAAGCTCCAGGCAGTTCGCGGCGAAGCCGTCATCATCGATCCGAACGCGATCGAAGAAGACGAAGCCAAGCCGGCCGAAGAAGCCAACGTGCAGGCGTCCGGCAACGCCTGATCTATTCCCCGCGAAGCTTGCCCGGCCCTCGAGCCGGGGGCGGGGATCCAGTTCAGCGAGACGATACGAAAACGGGGGCCTTCGGGCCCCCGTTTGATTCGAACTGCCTGCACGACCGCGATCTGCGTCCGTAAAGGCTGGATCCCCGCTTCCGCGGTCAATTATGTCCCCGTTACTCACAGGCTGTGAGTTCATTTGACCCGCTCTTTGCACAGGCCGCGGTCGATCAGCCTCATGGCGAAAAAATCTGGCCGGGCGTAGGTTCCCGCGATGGCCGTCGACTCGTTTGGAACCGTCGTTACCCCGTTTCCTCCACAAGCGGCGCGCAAGCAGGACGCACCGCGTCAGCTGCCCCAGAACGAAGAGGCGGAACAGGCGCTTCTCGGCGCCATTCTGCTCGACAACAAAGCGCATGAACGGGTCAGCGAATTTCTGCGGCCCGAACATTTCTTCGTGCCGGTTCATGGCCGCATCTATGAGGCGGCCGAGACGCTGATCGAGCGCGGGCAGATCGCCTCGCCGGTCACGCTCAAAGCCTATTTCCAGAGCGACGTCGATCTCGCCCATCTCGGCGGCGGCGAATATCTCGCCGATCTCGTCGGCGCGGTGGTCACGATCCGCTCGTCCGAGGATTTCGGCCGCCAGCTGCACGATCTCTATCTGCGCCGGCAGCTGATCGCGCTGGGCGAAGAAGTCGTCACCGAAGCCGAAAAGCACGTCGTCGAAACCAACGCGATGGACCAGATCGAGAGCGCCGAAAAACGCCTCTACGATCTCGCCACCACGGGCGATATCACCGGCGGCTTCCAAAGTTTCGGCACCGCGCTCAAAGCGTCGATCGAACGCGCCGAAGCCGCCTGGCAAAGGACAAGCCACGTCAGCGGCGTCACGACCGGCCTGCGCGATCTCGACATGAAGCTCGGCGGGTTGCAGCCGTCGGATCTCGTCATTCTCGCGGGCCGTCCGTCGATGGGCAAAACCGCGCTCGCCACCAATCTCGCTTTTTCGGCGGCAACCGCGTTCCGCAATTCGAACGGCACCGACGGCGCGGTGGTCGGCTTCTTCTCGCTGGAAATGTCGGCCGAACAGCTGGCGACGCGTATTCTCGCCGAAGCGAGCGAGATCCCCAGCGAAAAAATCCGCAAGGGCGACATTCGCGACACCGAATTCCGGCGCCTGGTCGACGCGACCCAGCGCCTGTCGGCGGCACCGTTATTCATCGACGACACGCCGGCGCTGACCATCGCGGCGCTGCGCACGCGCGCGCGGCGGCTGCAGCGGCAGAGCGGCCTCGGCATGATCGTGGTCGACTATCTGCAGCTGCTGCGCGGCTCGGCCAAGCACGCCGAAAGCCGCGTCATGGAAATCTCGGAGATCACGCGCGGGCTCAAGGCGCTCGCCAAGGAACTGAACGTGCCGGTGCTGGCGCTGTCGCAGTTGAGCCGCGCCGTCGAACAGCGCGAAGACAAGCGGCCGCAGCTTTCGGATCTGCGCGAATCGGGTTCGATCGAACAGGACGCCGACGTCGTCATGTTCGTGTTCCGCGAAGAATATTACCTTGAGCGCGAAGAGCCGACCTCGCTCAAATATCCCGACCAGGAAAAATTCAACGACGCCTGGACCAAATGGCGCCAGCGCTGCGAGAACACGCACGGCACCGCCGAAGTGATCATCGGCAAGCAGCGCCACGGCCCGATCGGAACCGTGAAGCTGTATTTCGACGGCTCGCTGACGCGCTTCGCCGACCTCGACTCCAACCACACGGGTTGATCTTCGCTGACGGCTGAGGCTCAGCCGTAGGCGGCGTCGATGAAGGTCACGAACAGGCCGACCACGGTCTTGGGCGCGGTCAGGCTGAGATTCTCGGCGCTCTCGGAAAAGTTGAGCAGCAGCTGTTCGCGCGACAGGCCGACATTCAGCGCGTTGACCTGCACGTTCAGCCCGTCGAGATCGGGATTTCGCCCCAGCACGTTCTTGTAGAGCGCGGTGGCGTAGGCGCCATTGTCCGGCGTGCCGTAGGCGGTCTGGAACTCGGCCGAGTTGAGAAAGTTGAGGGACAGCTGCAGCAAAGTCGTGCCGGTATCGAGGGCATGGATCTGCACTTTCAGCCCGGCCTCGTCGGGGGAGCGCGCGAACGCCGCCTGGTACAGACGGAACGCCGCAGCGCCGTTGACGCCGCCATCGAGCAACAAGGCGCCATCGGCGAAGCGCACGCGTTCGATCGTATGTAGCGCGTCGGTACCGTCCGCGCCGCTCTTCGCGGCAATGGTGTAGGCGGTGCCGTCGGTCGTGATCGTATAGTTCGACCAGGCGAGCGAGAACATTGCGGTGTCGACCCCGTCACCGCCGTCCAGCGTATCGTTACCGGCGCCGCCACTCAGGTGGTTGTTGGCGGCATTCCCTCGCAGCACGTCGTCGCCCCGGCCGCCGATTGCATTCTCGATGGTCGTGCCAGCGGCGATCGTGACGTCATCGGCGCCGGTGAACAATTCGGTCGCGTGCCGCGCCAGGAAAGCGATCATGTTGGCGCGCGACGACGCTGGCATGCCTTGTGCCGCCAGCGTGTTCAGCCAATCCGCCTGCGTACGAATGCCGATCGACGAGCTCGCGCCGGGCGTCAGGTCGATGATCGAGGGCAGGTCGAGATTGCTGGTGTCGATCGTGTCACGACCACCGCTATCGCTGAGGGTCTTCATCACCGGCGCCGACCCGAACTGGTAGGTATCGTCGCCGGTATGGGCCGTGGTGCCGCTGCCGTAGAGATAGGTCAGCGCCTGCAGATCGAAGGCGCCATACGTGCTGCGATAGAGCCACACCAGCGAGACGTCCCCGTTGATCCAGGTCGGGGTCAGGTTTTGCGTCAGGTCGCCGGTGTTCTGGTAGGTCATCACCGTGAATTGTGGCCGGTCGAGCGTGCTGGTCAGCTGCTCGTCGACGGTGCCGACGAACGGATGTTTGAGTCCCAGCGTGTGACCGAGCTCATGCAGGAAGAGCTGATCGAAATAACTGCCGGGGCCAACCGTCCCCGTCTGCGACCGGGCGAGCCAGAGGTCGCCGCTCTGACCTTGGGGCGAGGTCGGCGTGCCGACAGGGTAATAGGCGTACCCGGTGGAGCCGCTCGTGAAGGTGAACGACCCGATCTCGATCGTCGCGTTGTTGCCGGAGGTGACTTCGGTGAAGTGCAGGCCCGTGACGCTGCCGACATAGTCGAGCAACTGGCGCGCTTCGGCCTGCGCCGCCGTGCTGAATGGCGCGAACGTGCCGACGATGTTGCCGTCGGTGCTGGACGGATAGTCCGACGGCACCGAGGTCCGGAACGCATAGGTCACGTTGACCGGCGTTCCGAGCGCGGAGCCAGCAGTCCAGCGTGGAAGCCCCTGGGCCAGAATGCCCGCAAACGTGGTGAGGGTTCCGGCGGCCAGGCTGGTGGGATGGCCCGCCGCGTCGCCGAGCCGCGGGGCATCGGGCGGGTCCCAATCTTCGAGCAATGCCGTAACGGCCTGTACGTCCGATACCATCCCTGGGCCGCGCTATTTCTGGTGATGCAGCGCCCAACAGTCACACGACAAGTTGCAAGGACGTTAGGACGCGGGCCCTCGACCCGCACCACGCGGGCTGATACCACCCCCGCGATGCTTCGTTTCCTGGCCTCCATCGGCAGAGGCTTCCTCGACTTCCTGGCCTCGATCGGCCGGGTCGGCAGCTTTGCCGGCGCGGCGCTCAGCCATGTCGTCCGCCCGCCCTTCTATGGCCGCCAACTGCTGCAGCAGCTTTGGCAGATCGGCTGGCTGTCGCTGCCTGTCGTCGGCCTGACCGCCATCTTCACCGGCATGGTGCTGGCGCTGCAGTCCTACACCGGCTTTTCTCGTTTCGAGGCAGCCAACGCGATCGCCTCGATCGTGGTCATCTCGATCACGCGCGAGCTGGGCCCGGTGATCGGCAGCCTCATGGTCGCAGGCCGCATCGGCGCCGCCATTGCTGCCGAGCTGGGCACGATGCGCGTCACCGAACAGATCGATGCGCTCGAGACGCTCGCCACCGACCCGATGAAATATCTGGTGGTCCCGCGCGTCGTCGCCGCCGTGCTCATGCTGCCGCTGCTGGTGCTGGTGGCCGACGTGATCGGCGTGTTCGGCGGCTATCTCGTCAGCGTCTACGCGCTGGAATTCAACGGCGCCAACTACCTGCAGCGCACCCTGCAGTATCTCGAAACCGAAGACGTCGTGTCGGGCCTGGTCAAAGCCAGCGCGTTCGGCCTGATGATCGCGGTGATGGGGTGCTATCACGGTTATAATTCGCAGCGCGGCGCGGCGGGCGTCGGCGCCGCGACGACCAACGCGGTCGTGTCGGCGTCGATCCTGATCCTGTTCGCCAATTTCTTCCTGACGCAGCTGTTCTTCTCGCGATGAGCAGCGCTCCCAAGATCCGCGTCCAGGACGTGCACAAGCGGTTCGGCAAGAAGCGCGTGCTGAACGGCGTCACATTCGACGTCGCGGCCGGCGAGTCGCTGGTGATCATCGGCGGTTCGGGCACCGGCAAGTCGGTGACGCTGAAATGCATTCTCGGCCTGATGCAGCCCGAGCAAGGCGTGATCGAAATCGACGGCGCGCGCATGACCGGCGCGCCGAAACAGCAGCGCACCGCGCTTCGCCGCAAGATCGGCATGCTGTTCCAGGGCGGCGCGCTGTTCGACAGTCTGACGGTCTGGGAAAACGTCGCCTTCGCGCTGACCGAAGGTCGCGGCAAGGCGCGCGCCGAAGCCAAGCCGGTGGCGCTGGAAAAGCTCGCCATGGTCGGACTCGACGAAGAAGTCGCCAAGCTGTTTCCGAGCGAGCTGTCGGGCGGCATGCAAAAGCGCGTCGCGCTGGCGCGCGCCATCGCAGCCAATCCTGAGATCCTGTTTTTTGACGAGCCGACGACCGGTCTCGACCCGATCGTCGCCGACATCATCAACGAGCTCATCGTGGCCAGCGTGAAACGCCTCGGCGCCACCGCCGTGTCGATCACCCATGACATGGCCAGCGCGCGCAAGATCGCGACGCGCATCGCGATGCTGCATGAAGGACGCATCATCTGGAGCGGCCCCGCCGCCGACATCGACCATTCGGGCAATCCGTATGTCGAGCAATTCGTCCACGGCCGCGCCGAAGGTCCGATCCAGATGCAGGTGCGCGCGCTGTGATCGTCTCGTCGTCCCCGCGAACGCGGGGACCCAGCTGCATCCGCACGGGAACCGCAGCGATTCCAAGTTCCACGACCTGGATCCCCGCTTTCGCGGGGATGACGACAAAGAGATCAGCATGACCAAATATCTGGGTGCCTCCCTTCTCGTTCTCGCCCTCGCCGCCTGCGCAACGCAACCGGCGCAACAGCAAAAAGTCGCCGACAATGTCGCCGCGACGGGCGCGCTGGAATCCTATCTCGACGCCGAGTTCGAACATTATCTCGACCGCCATCCGACCGCGGCGACGCAGATCGGCGAGCAGCGCGGACGCGATCGCTGGGACGAGATCAGCGAAGAAGCCGACCTGAAAGATCTGCAGGAAGCGCAAGCCAAGCTTGCCAAGCTCGCGACCATCGACCCCGCCGGCTTGACCGACAGCGGACGCGTGTCGCTCGCGGTGGCGCGCGAAGACGCGCAGGCCACCGTGCGCGGCTATGAATTCCGCTTCCAGAAATACCCGGCCACGCATCAGTCGGGCCCGCATATCGACGCGCCGTCGCTGCTCTTCGCGATGCAGCTGATCGATTCGCGCGAAGCCGCCGACGCCTATGTGTCGCGCCTGGAAAAACTCGGCCGCTATCTCGGCCAGGAGTCCGGTGCACTGGCGCTGCGCGCCGCCAAGGGCATGGTGCCGCCGCATTTCATGTTCGCGCGCATGGAAGCGCAAAGCCGCGAAATGCTGAAAGGCGTGCCGTTCGACAAAGGCCCGCAAGACAGCCCGCTCTACGGCGACTTCAAGAGCAAGCTCGCCAAGTTCGACCTGCCCCAGGCAGATCGCGACGTGCTGCTGGCGCGCGCGCGCAAGGCGCTGACCGACGAAGTCGGACCGGGTTATCGCGCCTTTCTCGCCACGGTCAAACGCATCGCGCCGCAGGCCAAGACCGATCACGGCGCGTCTTCGCTGCCCGACGGCCCCGCCTATTATCGCGAGGCGCTGCGCGCCTGGACGACGCTCGCCGAGCCCGACGCCAATGCGATTCATCAGATCGGCCTGTCGGAAGTCGCGCGCCTGCAGGGCGAGATGCATGCGCTGCTGCGCAAGATGGGCGAACCCGACGATCTGGCGCGCTATTTCGTCAAGCTGCGCACCGACAAGAGCTTCTATTATCCGAACACCGAGGCGGGGCGCGCTGCGTTCCTGAACGACTCGAACGGCTATCTCGCCGCCGTGGAGACGAAGATCCCGGACTGGTTCGGCGTGCAGCCGAAGGCGAAAGTCGAGATCCGCCGCATCGAACCGTTCCGCGAAAAGAACGCGCCCGACGCGCATTACCTTCTGCCGGCGCAGGACGGATCGCGGCCGGGAATCTTCTATTTCAACCTGCGCGACATGCAGGCGCGGCCGAAATGGGACAATGAGAACACCGTCTATCACGAGGCGGTGCCGGGCCATCATTTCCAGCTCGCCATCGCGGCCGAGCGTCCCGACCTGCCCAAGTTCCGGCGCTTCTACAATCCCGGCGCCTACACCGAAGGCTGGGCGCTGTATTGCGAAGAACTGACCAAGGAGATGGGGCTTTATCCGGATTCCACCTCGGACTTCGGTCGTCTCGGGGCCGAGATCTGGCGCGCCGCGCGTCTCGTCGTCGACACCGGCATGCATGCCAAAGGCTGGACGCGCAAACAGGCCACGGCGTGGTTCGCCAAGACGGTGCCGATCTCGCCCAACACGGCGGCGAGCGAGATCGACCGGTATCTCGCCGATCCGGGCCAGGCGACCTCGTACAAGGTCGGCATGATCGAGATCCAACGTTTGCGCGCCAAGGCGACCGAAGCACTGGGGACGAAGTTCAACCTCAAGCGCTTTCACGATCTGGTCCTGACCAACGGCGCGCTGCCGCTGCCCGTGCTCCAAAGCGAGATCGATCGCTGGATCGCATCCCAGGCGGGCGTGACCTGATGGCCAAAGCGACCTCGCATTGGGTCTGCCAGAATTGCGGCAGCGCTTTCAGCAAATGGGCCGGGCAATGCACCGCGTGCGGTGAGTGGAACACGCTGGTCGAAGAAGCCATCGCGTCGGCCGCACCGAAAGGCCTCGGCAGCAGCACCAGCCGCGCCGGCAGCGCGCGCGGCCGGCTCGATTTCGTCGACCTGGCGGGCACCAGCGACGCGCCGCCGCGACGCGCGACCGGCATGGCTGAATTCGATCGCGTCACCGGCGGCGGTCTGGTCGAAGGTGCCGCGGTGCTGATCGGCGGCGATCCCGGCATCGGCAAATCGACCTTGCTGCTGCAGGCCGTGTGTCGCCTCGCCGACCGCTACGACGCGGTCTATGTCTCGGGCGAAGAATCGGTCGACCAGGTGCGGCTGCGTGCGTCGCGGCTGGGGCTTGCCGCCGCCAAGGTGAAGCTCGCCAGCGCGACCTCGGTGCGCGACGTCGTCGCGGCGATCGACCGCGCCGATTCACCCGACGTGATCGTGATCGATTCGATTCAGACGATGTGGCTGGACACGCTCGACAGCGCGCCGGGCACGGTGGCGCAGGTGCGCGCCTCGGCGCAGGAGCTGATCCGGGCCGCCAAGCGCCGCGGCACGTCGCTGCTGCTGGTCGGGCATGTCACCAAGGAAGGCGTCATCGCCGGTCCGCGCGTGCTCGAGCACATGGTCGATGCGGTGATCTATTTCGAAGGCGAGCGCGGCCACCCATTTCGCATCCTTCGCGGTGTGAAAAACCGGTTCGGCCCGACCGACGAAATCGGCGTCTTCGACATGACCGATCGCGGCCTGGTCGAGGTGCCCAATCCGAGCGAGCTGTTCCTGGCCGAGCGCCGCGGCGACGTGTCCGGCACCGCCGTCTTTGCCGGCGTCGAGGGCACGCGCCCGCTCCTGGTCGAGATCCAGGCCCTGGTCGCGCCGACCACCTACGGCACGCCGAGGCGCGCCGTCGTCGGATGGGACTCCGGCCGGCTGTCGATGGTGCTGGCGGTGCTCGAAGCGCGCGGCGGCCTGCAGTTCGGCGGCCACGACGTGTATCTCAATGTTGCTGGCGGGCTGCGCGTGAGCGAGCCCGCGGCCGATCTCGCGGTCGCCGCGGCCCTGGCCAGCGCCCTGGCGCAGGAGCCGGTCCCGGCCGACGCGGTTCTGTTCGGCGAGATCGGGCTGGTGGGCGAAGTGCGCCAGGTCGGCCAGACCGAACTTCGCCTCAAAGAGGCGGCCAAGCTGGGCTTTGGCCGGGCCATCCTGCCGTCGGGCCGGAGCCGGCGCGGCGGCGCGGGCGCCGACCTGCTCGCCCGCACCGAAATCGGGCATGTGCGCGACCTGCTGGACCTGTTCGGCGACGCCCAGCCCAACCGGAGCCGCGGGCGCGGCTGAACCGCGCGGCATCTGGAAAAACGCCTGCCGAGGAGGCAGATCGGGACCGCGCACAAGGCGGTGCAAAAACCGCTGGCGCCATCGACTTTCAGCCCCTCGCCATGCGAGAAACCACCGCGTCAGCGACCTGCCGCGGCGAGTCGCGCCGTGCTCGACGAGAGTGACTGCGGAACGGGATCGATTCGGATGAACGGCGTCGACGTAGTGGTCATCGCGGTGGTCGGAGTCTCGGCCATCATCGCGTTTCTTCGCGGCTTCGTGCGCGAGATGCTGACTGTCGGCTCGTGGATCGGCGCCGCGCTCGTCACCGTCTACGGGCTGAACCCGCTGCTTCCCCACATGGAAGGCTGGATCAGCAACAAGACGGTCGCGCTGGGCGCCACCATCGCGGTGCTGTTCCTCGGTTCACTGATCGTCTTTTCGGTCATCTCGCACCAGCTCGCCAAATTCGTGCAGGGCTCGGCGCTGTCAGCGGTCGATCGCTCGCTCGGTGTCGCGTTCGGCGTGCTGCGCGGCGCCATCCTCGTCTCGCTCGCCTACCTCTTGTTCATGTGGTTCAAGCCCGACGGCACGCAAATGCTGAACGAGGCCAAGACGCTGCCGATGATGCAGCAATGCGCCGAGATGCTGCGCAACGTGGTGCCCAGCGATCTCGGCAGCCGCCTGCCCACCGAATTCGCGCCGCAGCCGGTGCGCCCGGTTCCGACCGACGCCAAAGCGATGGCGCCGACCGGCATGTTCAGCAGCAAGACCATCGCGACGGCGCCGGCCAAGGACGCTGCTGCGCCCGCCGAAGCCGGCTACGGCAAAGCTGCGCGCGACGACCTCAAGCGCACGCTCGAAATTATCGATCTCGCCCGCGACGCCGCAGACAAAGTCGCACCGATCGGCTCTGACAAAGAACGGCGTTGAACATGGACGAACTTCTGACCACCAACCCGTTCGACCCATCTGATTCGGATGGGGACAAGCTGCACGAAGAGTGCGGCGTCTTCGGCATCTGGGGCCATTCCGACGCCGCCGCGATGGCGGCACTGGGCCTGCACGCGCTGCAGCATCGCGGCCAGGAAGCGACCGGCATCGTCACCACCGAGGAGGGCCGCTTCCACGCGCATCGCGCGCTCGGCCATGTCGGCGACGCCTTCGCTTCACAAACAGTCATGGCCGGCCTTCGCGGTCACGCCGCGATCGGCCACAACCGCTACGCCACCACCGGCGACACGATCCTGCGCAACGTGCAGCCGCTGTTCGCCGACTTCGATTTCGGCGGCTTCGCCATCGGCCATAACGGCAACCTCACCAACGCCTACATGCTGCGCAAGCAGCTGGTGCGCCGCGGCGCACTGTTCCAGTCGACCACCGACACCGAAACCATCCTGCATCTGATGGCGACGGCGCGCGGCGGCTCGGTGCTCGATCGCGTCGTCGAGACGCTGCGCCAGGTCGAAGGCGCCTACTCGCTCGTGTGCCTGTCGAAAGACATGCTGATCGGCGTGCGCGATCCCAACGGCGTGCGGCCGCTGGCGCTGGGCAAGGTCGGCGACGCCTGGGTGCTGGCCTCGGAGAGCTGTGCCTTCGACATCATCGGCGCCGAGTTCGTGCGCGACGTCGAACCGGGCGAGCTGGTCTATGTTGACGGGCACGGGCTGCATTCGCTGAAGCCCTTCGCGCTCGCGTCGCACCGGTTCTGCATTTTCGAGTTCATCTATTTCGCGCGCCCCGACAGCGTGGTCGAGAACCGTTCGGTCTATGACGCGCGCAAGCGCATCGGCGCCGAGCTGTCGAAGGAAAGCAATGTCGATGCCGACGTGGTGGTGGCGGTGCCCGACAGCGGCGTGCCCGCCGCGGTCGGCTACGCGGCGGCGAGCGGCATCCCGTTCGAGCTCGGCATCATCCGCAATCACTATATCGGCCGCACCTTCATCGAGCCGACCGATCACATCCGGCATTTCGGCGTGAAGCTGAAACACAACGCCAATCGCTCGGTCCTCGACGGCAAGCGCGTGATCCTGGTCGACGACTCGATCGTGCGCGGCACGACCTCGAAGAAGATCGTCGAGATGGTGCGCGCCGCCGGCGCCAAGGAGGTGCATATGCGCATCTCCAGCCCGCCGACCGCGCATTCCTGCTTTTACGGCATCGACACGCCCGAACAGGAAAAGCTGCTGGCGCATCGTTATTCGGTCGAGGAGATGGCCAAGCTGATCGGCGTCGACTCGCTGGCCTTTATTTCGATCGACGGGCTGTACCGCGCCATGAGCGGCGCCAAGCGCGATCCGGTGCAGCCCGGTTTCTGCGACGCCTGTTTCACCGGCGAATATCCGATCCCGCTGGTCGACCGCGAGATGCAGTCGAACGGCGGCGGGCTTTCGCGCCTGTGGGAAGCGCGAGCCTAAACACGATGAGCGAAGGCGTTTTGGCGGGCACGGTCGCGCTGGTGACCGGCGGCAGCCGTGGTTTGGGCGCCGCGACCGCCGTCGCGCTGGCGCAGCGCGGCGCGCATGTCGTGCTGATCGCACGCACGGTCGGCGGACTCGAAGCGACCGACGATGCGGTGCGCGCGGTGGGCGGCAGCGCGACCTTGCTGCCGCTCGACCTTGCCAAGCTCGACCAGCTCGACGCGTTGGGTCCGACCTTGTTCGAGCGTTTCGGAAGACTCGACGGCTTCATCGGCTGCGCCGCTGAATTGGGCACCTTGTCGCCGGTCGCACATGCCGAGCCGAAGAAGTTCGACGGTGCCATGACGGTGAATCTGACCGCCAACCAGCGCCTGGTGCGCACGCTCGATCCGCTGCTGCGCGCAGCGCCGGCGGGCCGCGCCGTGTTCGTCACCGATCGCGTCGGCTACGTGCCGACCGCCTACTGGGGCGGCTATGCGGTATCGAAAGCGGCCCTCGAATTGATGGCGCGTGCCTGGGCCGAGGAAACGCGCACCACCAATCTGCGCGTCAATCTGTTCGATCCGGGACCGATGTCGACGGCGCTGCGCCGCAAGGCGTTTCCGGGCGAACCCGACGGCACGCAGGTGCCGCCGTCGGCGCGGGCCGACGCGCTTGCAGACCTGCTGCTCCCGACCGAGCATCGACACGGCGAGCGCGTCACGGCAGCTTAGCCGTCATGCTCGTCGCCTTCACCCTGCTGCTCCTGTTTCAGCTCGCGGGGGAAGCCATTGTCGGTCTCACCGGCTGGCCGCTTCCGGGCCCGGTGCTCGGCATGCTGTTCCTCGTCGCGTTCCTGGTCGTACGCGGCGCCGTCCCCGAGCCGCTCGAGAAACTGTCGGCGGCGCTGCTGCAGCATCTGTTGCTGCTGTTCGTGCCGGCCGGCGTCGGCGTCATCGTCTATGCCGCGCTGCTGGCGCGCGAATGGCTCGCCATCCTGGTCGCGCTGATGGTTTCGACCACCGCCACCATCGCCGTCACCGGTCTGGTGGCGCAGGCGTTGCTGCGGCGGCAGGAGCGCGGGCAGTGACCGAACCCTTCTTCCGTCTCTGGACCTATCTCGCGGCGACACCGCTGCTGGGCCTTGCGCTGACGCTGGTCGCCTATCTGATCGGCGACGCCGCCTATCGCGCCAGCGGGCGCAAGCCCTACGTGTCGCCGGTGCTGATCGCGATCATCGTGCTGGGCGCGCTGCTGCTCGCCACCGGCACGCCGTACCAGACCTATTTCGAAGGCGCGCAGTTCGTGCATTTCCTGCTCGGCCCCGCGACGGTCGCGCTGGGCGTGCCGTTGTGGCGCAACCGACATGAGGTGAAACGCGCGGCACTGCCGATCCTCGCCGGCGTTACCGCAGGCTCGGTGACGGCGGTGATCAGCGCCGTTGTCATTGCGCGCGCCCTGGGCGCGTCGGAACAGACCGTGCTGTCACTGGCGCCGAAATCGGTGACGACGCCGATCGCGATGGGCATCGCAGAAAAGCTCGGCGGCCTGCCCGCCCTCGCCGCCATCATGGTGCTGGTGACGGGCGTCAGCGGCGCCATGATGGGACGCTATGTGCTGAACGCGGTCGGTGTGCGCGACTGGCGTGCGCGTGGCCTTGCCGTCGGAACGGCGGCGCACGGGCAAGGCACCGCCATCGCGCTCAACGTCAACGAGACTGCCGGCGTGTTCGCCTCGATCGCGCTCGGCCTCAACGGCATTCTCACCGCCCTGCTGGTGCCGGTCCTGCTGCAACTGCTGCGCTGAGGGCGAGCTTCCGACATGTGCGCGCGCACCGTCCTGACGCGACCCGCTTCCGAACTGGCCAGGCTGTTCGGCACCAAAAGCACCCACCTGCCCAACATCCGCGCGCGCTGGAATCTGTGCCCGACCGACGCGGCGCCGATCGTACGCGCGACCGGTGGCGAGCGCGAACTCGACAGCGCCATGTGGGATTATCGCGATCATACGGTCACCACCACCAAGGGCCGCCGCCCGTTGATCAATCTGCGCGGCGAGAGCTTTCGCAAAACGCGCAGCTTCGCCACGTCGCGATGCCTGGTGCCGGTCGAGGGTTTTTACGAATTCCGCAAGACCGGCGGAAAGCCGCTGCCCTATTACTTCACGCGCGATGACGGCAACGTCTTCGCGCTGGGCGGCGTCTGGTCGTTGTGGCAAGGCGAAACCGAAACGCGCCTGACCTACGCGGTGCTGACGGCCGCGCCGAATGCGCTGGTCGGTGAAGTGCACGACCGCATGCCGCTGGTGATCGACGAAGCGAACTGGGCTGCGTGGCTCGACGCGCCGGCCGAGCAGGCGGCGAAGCTGGTGCTGCCCAACGCGATGCACGGGTACGAGCGCCGCCCGGTCTCGACGCGGGTCAATTCGGTCAAGAACGACGATTCGAGCTTGATCGAGCGTGTCGAGGACATGTTCGCCGCGTGATGCGTTTCGCGCCGTTCATATTCCTGCTGCTGTGGTCGAGCGGTTTCACGGCGCTGAAGCTCGGCCTTCTTGACGCCGAGCCGTTCACCTTTCTCGCATTGCGTTATGTGGCAGCGGTGGCAGTGCTGGTGCCGCTCACCTTGCTGATGCGGCCGCGCTGGCCCGCGACACGCGTGCAGTTCCTGCACCTCGCGGTGATCGGCGTGCTGGTGCAGGCCTTCTATTTTTCGATGACGTATCTGTCGCTGCGGCTTGGTCTCGGGGCCGGCACCGTCGCGCTGGTGACGTCGCTGCAGCCGATCCTGGTCGCGCTGGCCGCGCCCTCGGTCGCGAAGGAACGCGTCGAAGCTTCGCGCTGGCTCGGACTGCTGCTCGGCCTTGCCGGCGCCATGGTCACGATCGTCGCGAAATCGTCCGTCGAAGTGACCTCGGCGGCGGCGCTCGGCGCGGCGGTGCTGGCGCTGCTCGCGTTGACGGCGGGCACGCTTTACGAAAAGCGCTTCGGCAGCGCGCAACATCCGCTGACGTCGAACCTGGTGCAGTACGCGGTCGGGCTGGTCGTCGTGGCGCCGTTCGCGCTGTCGCTCGAAACCATGCACGTCCATTGGACCCCGACCCTGATCGGCAGCCTCGCCTATCTCGTACTGTGCAATTCGCTGGTGGCGATGACGTTGCTGTTCGCGATGATCCGCGCAGGCCAGGTGTCGCGCGTGTCGTCGCTGTTCTTCCTGGTGCCGCCGGGCGCCGCTTTGGTCGCCTGGATCGTGCTGGGCGAACATATGCCGCCGATGGCGTGGGCCGGTTTTGCGCTCGCCGCGATCGGCGTGTGGCTGGCGACGCGCCGGCGCATTTGAGGTCGGCGGTTCCGCGTCAGCCTTCGTCGCTGCCCTTGTCGGCGTACGGGTTCTCGCCCTTGCGCAGCAGGAAGCGAAGCGGAATGCCGGGCAGGTCGAACGCCTCGCGAAGACCATTCACGAGATAGCGTACGTAACTGTCCGGCAGCTCTTCCGGCTGCGAACACCACAGCGCGAAAGTCGGCGGGCGCGCCTTGATCTGCGTCATGTAGCGCACGCGGTTGGTACGCCCCTTCGCCATCGGCGGCGGATGTGCCTGCGTCATGCCCGACAGCCAGCGATTGAGACGGCCGGTCGCGATCCGCGTGTCCCACAGATCGTGCATGCGCAGCACCGAATCCATGAGCTTGTCGAGACCGCGCTGCTTCAAGGCCGAAATCGGCAGCGCCGATATTTCACGCACCTGCGCCAGCGAAGTCTGGATACGGTCCTTGAGGCGCTGCACCGCCTCGCCCTTGTCGTCGACCGCGTCCCATTTATTGACCGCGAGCACCAGCGCGCGGCCTTCTTCTTCGACCAGGCGCGCGATGGTGAGATCCTGTTTGTCGAGGATCGCGTTTCCGTCGAGCACCAGCACGACGACATGCGCCAGCCGGATCGCCCGGAGCGATTCGTCGACCGCGGCTTTTTCCAGGCCCTCGACGACGCGGGCGCGCCTGCGCATGCCGGCGGTGTCGACCAGGCGGATCGGACGGTCCTTGTACATCCATTCGACATGGATCGAATCGCGCGTCAGGCCCGGCTCGGGTCCGGTCAGCGCGCGTTCGTCGCCGAGCAGCGCGTTGAGCAGCGTCGACTTGCCTGCGTTGGGACGGCCGACGATGGCGAGATGGATCTTGCGCGGGCCTTCGTCCTGCGCCGCTTCGTCCTCGTCGTCGGGTATCGGCACGTACGGCACGAGCGCTTCGTAGAGATCGGCAAAGCCGTCGCCATGCACCGCCGACAACGGCACCGGGTCGCCGAGGCCGAGCGCGTAGGCCTCGCCCAGGCCTGACATGGTCTCGCGGCCTTCGACCTTGTTCACGACGAGAATGACCGGCGTCGCTTGCTTGCGCAGCACGTCGGCGAAATACCGGTCGGTCGGCGTCACGCCTTCGCGCGCGTCGATGACGAACAGCGCCACGTCCGCTTCGGCCAAAGCGCGTTCGGTGCCCTGGCGCATGCGCGCTTCCAGCGCTTCGCCGCGCGCGTCTTCGAGGCCGGCCGTGTCGATCGCCATGAAACGCAGCCCGGCCAGGTCGGCCTCGGCGGCGCGCCAGTCGCGCGTCGTGCCCGCCGCGTCGTCGACGATGGCGAGCTTCTTGCGCACGAGACGGTTGAACAGCGTCGACTTGCCGACATTGGGGCGGCCCACCAGGGCGACGCGAGGGAGATCAGTCATATCGTACCGGCCACCAGCGCCCGCACTTCGGCAAGGACCTCGTCCCCGACCGCGCGCGGTGCGCCCCAATAATCGTAGATGCCACCGTGGGCGCTGTTATGGCCGCAGATGACGAACACGCCGGTACCGAAACGCCGCTTGAGATGCGTCGCGAGCCAGCCGACGAAGCCGCTATTGTCGGCACCGTCCGGAAAGTGAAAGCGGAACAGCGTGAACTGCTCGTCCTCCGGATTGAGGCTCGGAACCAGCTGGCTCCAGTGCGAGTCGTCGCGGACGATGGCCAGCGCGTCGTCGCGGACCATCAGCGCGAAATCGCGGAACGAGAAT
The DNA here is from genome assembly GCA_028291365.1 of Rhodospirillales bacterium. Classification (GTDB taxonomy): domain Bacteria; phylum Pseudomonadota; class Alphaproteobacteria; order BOG-932; family Roseiterribacteraceae; genus Roseiterribacter. The sequence continues at coordinate 12,637 of JAQGIE010000181.1, read as the reverse complement.
TCGTAAAACGTGTACGGCTCGTCGTAGACGGTCAGGCGCGCCGACGCGATGACGCGCCGCAGGCGCGCATCGGTCTGCTCCGGACCCTCGTGCGAGACGTGAACCACACTGACTTCCTCGCCGCACCGCCCCAGGGAAAAGAGCGCGCGCAGCGTGTTTACCTGTAGGCGATCAGGTCGCCGTCGTCGTTGATCACGAACAGCGTGCCATTGGCGACGATCGGGACCACCTGCACGCCGGCCTTGGCTTCGAGCTTGCGGATGATCGAACCGTCGGTGGCCGAGATCTCGGCCACGTCGCCGATGGAATTGGCGGCGATGATGCGGCCGCCGGCGACGATCGGACCAACCCATTGGATCGGGTCTTCGCGCTTCTCGGGATTTTCATAGCGCGGCAGCTGCGAGATCCAGCGGATGCCACCGCTCTCGCGATCAATGCAGATCAGTTCCTGGTCATTGTCGAGCGCGAAGACATAGTCACCGACCGAGTACGGCGTGCTGGTCGAACCCATTTCGACCTGCCAGGCGCGCGCGCCCGAACGCACGTCGATCGCGACCATGCGACCGCCAATCGACACCGCGATGGCGCGGTTGCGGTCGATCACCGGCGCGGCAGCGATGTCGGTGAGGCTCCAGAACGCCGACGCACGGCGCACCGCCGAGAGATTGTCGGCCCACACGGTGCGGCCGGTCTCGACGCGGAAGGCGTAGAGCTCGCCCGAACTGTACGAAGACATCACGATGCTGCCTTCGGCCGCCGGGCTCGACTGGCCGTAGACGCCTTCGCTTTCCTGCGTGCCGACATGGTTCCACGCGACGCGCCCGGTGGCGGCGTCGAGGGCCAGCAGTTCGTTGTCCTTGGTCGTCACGAAGACGCGGCCGTCGGCGAAGGTCGGCGCCGCGCGCGCCGGGGCGTTCAGGCCCTTGCGCCAGATCGCGCCGCCATTGGCGGGATCGAGCGCGAACAATTCGGTGTGGCCCGACGTCGCATAGATGCGCCCATCGCCGAAAGCGAGACCACCCGAGAGGGTCTGCGCGGCAGCGCTCTTGGCGGCCACGCGCACGCGCCACACCTGGCGGCCATTGTCGGTATCGAAGGCGGCGAGTTCGCCTTCGGCGTCGAGCAGATAGATGCGTCCGCCCACCACCAGCGGCTGGCCCGCATAGCGCAGGCTCGAGGATGCGGCGGCGCCGCCCTTGACGCGCCAGACCTCGCGCAGCTCCGACGACAAAGCGAGATTGCCCGGCGCGTGGCTCGGCACGCCGCCGGTCATCGACCAGCTCGTATTCTGCACCATCGCCGGCAACGTCACCGGCTTTGCCTTCAGCGTCGGATCGGCGGTGAGCTTGTCGGCGAAACGGATGACCGACTGGCGTTGGCCCTGCAGCTTCGGCTTGTCGTCCCCGCTGAACGGGTTGATCGAGTCAAGGACGCTGCAGCCGCCCAGCAACAAGGTCAGCGCGCCGACGACGGCGAATTTCATGCGCATGGGTCAGTTCTCTCCGCGATAGCGCTGCGCCATCTCGCGCGCACGCTGCGCGACGCCCGCGGGCGTCGCTTGATCCTGAGCAAGTTCGTCGAACAGCTTGGCTGCCTGGGCACGATCGCCCTGCTTGGCCGTGGCCAGCGCGATCAGCTCACGCGCCAGCGGCGAAAATGGGGCATTGGGCGCCGCCAGCGGCTGCAGCGCCTTGATCACGTCAGCCGGCGGCAACTGGTCGAAACGTAGCGTTGCGGCGCGCAGCGCAGCGGCTTCGCGCGCCAGCTGGTCGGCGTTGCGGTCTTCGGCGACGCGGTCATAGAGCGCCGCCGAACCGACCGGGTCGCCGGCCTGGGCCCGGGCGGCGGCCTCTTCCAGCACGGCGAGGCGGGCATGCGACACGTCGGCCTTGGCGGCATAGGCGGCGAGCTGGTCGGCCGTGGCCTTGGGGTCGGTGGCGCCTGCGCTGACCGCCTGGGCCAGGGCGGCGGTGGCTTCGGCGCGCTGGGCCGCCTGCGAGCGCTTCCAGAAGGTCAGGGCGGCGGTGGCCAGCACGACGATGATGGCGGCAGCGAGGACCAGGCCACCCCAGCGCTTCCAGAACGCGGCCATTCGGTCGCGCCGGAGGTCGTCGTCGACCTCGTCAAAAATATCAGTCATGGGCGGGGATTTAGGCTCCCTCGAACGGGCGCCCTCGGCGCACGTTCCGGTAATTTTGGTCTGGCATGTTTTCCCCGCGAACCGGAGGCCCCTTCGCGGGAAAACGCGCTAAGAGGGGGCCTGGATACTAGCCAGGGGCTCGACGGTCCAGGGGCTTTGCGTGATCTTAGCACCCCCATGGGACACGTTATCCAGCTTGAGCCTCCCCGCGCCAAGGCGCCGCCCCTCGGCTTCACCCGGGTGGAGATGGGTCGCATCCTCGATCTCTACAGCCGCCGGGTGATGGCCGGCGCCTGGCGAGACTACGCGATCGACCGCCAGGCCGGCCTCGCCACCTTTTCGATCTTCCGGCACGCCGCCGCCGGACCGCTCTTCACCGTCGCCAAGCGCCGGGTCGAAGATGCGACCGAGTATTCGGTGTTCGAGGGGCCTGCCATGCTGGCGCGCGGCCCTGATCTGGACGAGACGCTGGCGGCACTCGCGGCGCGGCCGTTTCTCGTCCGCTCGTAATTCGTTCGCGCCCTATTTTTTCAGCCACCGGCGCATGGCATCGCGCGCCGCGTTGCGGTAGAAGAACGCGCCCAGACGACGTCGACAGGATGCATTTCGCCATGACCGTCGCCAGCGCCACGCCGCACACTTTTTCGAAGTTCGACCAGGAACTGGCCCGGCTCGACACGCTGCTGGTCGCCATGGCCCATAGCGGCCGCGAGCAGCTTGGCCGGGCCTTGTCGGCGCTGGAGTGCGGCGATGTCAGCCAGACCGCCGCGATCCGCGAAGCCGACGCGGCGATCGACGCGCTTGAACAGGACGTGCAGTCGCTGGTGATTCACATGCTGACGACGCGTCAGCCCGTTGCCGACGATCTGCGCCACGTGATCGCGGCGCTGCGCATCGCCACCGATCTCGAGCGGATCGGCGATCACGGCAAAGGCATCGCCAAGCGCCTGTCGCTGATGGCCGGCTCGACCAATCCACTGACCGGGCGGGTGGTAGCGCTGGGCCGCACCGTCGAGCGCGCCTTCGACAAGCTCATCGTTGCCTACGAGCAGCGCGACGTCGCCGCCGCGCACGAGATCTGGGCCCAGGACGGCGAGATCGACCAGGAACATCTCCACGTCTCGACCGCCCTGTCGCAGCTGATGGAGCGTGACCCCTCGACCATCGGGTCGGGCGTCCAGCTTCACTTCATCGCCAAGTCGATCGAACGGACCGGCGACCGCCTCACCAACATCGCCGAACAGATCGCCTTCTATCTCGAAGGCGTGCGCACCGCGGGCGAACGGCCGCGGGTCGATCCGGGCGACTAATTCCGCATGGGACGCACCCGGGCGCGCGGTCGGGTGTGGAAAACTCGACAGCGCCCGGTTGATAGGCGATTTTTCGCCCCATGAGCACAGCCGGGTTATCTCGCGGAGCGCCGTATTCGGCGCTGACGCGCACCGTGATGGCGGTGGCGGCGGCCGTGATCGTGCTGGTCTGGGGCGCGTGGGGCGCCTTCACCTATGTCTATGACGAGCCGCGCGCCGCCGAAGGCGCGTATCGGCAGACCGAAGCGATGGCGCGTGCCATCGCCGAGAATGTCGACACGATCTTCCGCGGTGCCGACGCCTATATGCGCTTCCTGCGCATGCCGGCGGGCGCCGCCGCGGCGCGCGACCAGAACGCGCTGCTCGATGCCAGCGGCGTGGTGTCGTCGGCGCTGATCGACGTCGCCGTGGTCGACGGCGAAGGCCGCCCGATCTTCAGCTCGGTGCCCGGCTCCGAAGCGACGCGCGCATTCGATGAATATCCGATCTTCCGTTCGGCGCTGCTCACCGGCGGCGACCGGATGCTGGTCGGCGCGCCGGCAAAATCGCCGCTGACGGGGCGTTGGACGATTCCGGTGGCGCGCGCCATCGTCAAAGACGGGCGCGTCGACGGCGCCATCGTGCTCGGCATCGACCCGTATCACTTCCAGCGTTTCTACCGCTCGCTCGACGATGCCAGCGGCATGACCGCGACGATCTTCCGCCGCGACGGACAGGTCCTGTCCTATTCCGCGCTGACCGACGACATGCTGGCGTCGCCTTGGCGCCTGGCGCGCGCGCCGACATTGTTCCAATCGCCGTCGCAGACTGTGGTCCTGCGCTCGCAGACGCTGAGCCTGCTCGACGGGTCGGAGAAGCTTCTGACGATGCAGATGATGCCGCAATACGGCGTCGCCGTGTCGGCCGCGCTGACCGAGGCCGACGTGATGCGGCCGGTGATGCAGCGCCGCTACGGCTTTGCCGGTTTTGCGGCGGTGGTCTGTATCGGCGTCATCCTCGCCACCTTCCGTGTGCTCAGCGCCGCGCGCACCGTCTCGCAGCTGACGCGCAAGCTGGAAGACGAACGCCGCCGCGTGCAGCAGGTCAGCGACCGGCTCGAAGACGTGATCGAAACCATGCCGACCTCGATCGTGCTGTTTGACGCGCTGGGCCGCTTCGTGCTGACCAACAAGCATTATCGCGAGATGTTTCCCGGCGCCGAAGATCTCATCGTGCCGGGCAAGTCGGTGCAGAAATTCGCCGACGAACTGTATGCCCGCGGCATTCTCGACGCGCGCATCGACGCGGCGCGCCGCGCCTGGTGGCAGCTGCCGGTCGAACAGCGCAAGACCTACACCAGCGAGCAACGCTGGCCCTCGGGCTGGATCTATTCGATCGACGCGCCGAGCCGCGAAGGCGGGTTGGTCGGCGTGCGCGTCGACATCAGCGAACGCAAGCTGCGCGAAGAGGAACTGTCGGCCGCGCGCGAGACGCTGATGGCGCAGGCCAACGCGCTGCGCACCACGGTCGAGGAGCTGACCGAGGCCAAGCGCAAATTGCAGGCCGCGTACGAGGCGCGCGGCATGTTCCTCGCCAATGTCAGCCACGAGCTGCGCACGCCGCTCAACGCGATCATCGGCTTTGCCGATCTGCTGACCCACGACATCGACAGCAGCGCCGAGACCAAGCGCGACTATGCGCGCCTGATCCTCGAAAGCGGACGGCACCAACTGGCGCTCGTCGAGGACCTGCTCGACACCGCGCAGGCCGAGGCCAACAAGCTGGAAATCGCGCCGCGGCTCGGCGATCTCGCGCGGACGGTGCGGCAGGCGTGCGATTCGATGCGGCTGCAGGCCGAGAATGCCGGGCTGAACCTGACCTGCACGACGCCCGATGATGCGAGTTGCGTCTATGACCCGCGCCGCATTCATCAGATCGTGCTGAACCTGCTCGCCAACGCGATCAAATACACGCGGCCCGGCGGCCATATCGACGTCAGTCTCGAGGGCGACATCGAGCATGGCTGGACGCTGGTGGTCGCCGATGACGGGATTGGCATCTCGTCCGATGACCTGCCGCGCGTCATGGAGCCGTTCACCCAGCTCGCCAACGAGCGCAACCGCGCCGGCGGCGGCACCGGTCTCGGCCTGCCGCTGTCACGCAAGCTGGTCGAGCTGCATGGCGGTTGGTTGAAGATCGAAAGCGCGCTCGATCACGGCACGCGCGTGACGGTGCAGCTGCCGGCGCTCCAGGCTACGCCGCACAGCGCCGCGGCGGAGTAGTCAGACCGGCGAGAGCGCGGCCGGTTTCTGCCGCGACGGCAGCGCGCCGGCGACGCTGAACCGCCAGCCTGCCAACGCGACCGCGATCACCGCCTGCACCAGCAGCGATACCGGGAACACCGAAATGTCGGGACGGAACACCGACTCAGCGCCCGGGCCGAACAGCGCCCGCACCAGCAGCGGAATGATTCCGTGCAGCAGCCCGAGCAGCACCAAAGCGGCAAGATGGCCACGGCCCAGACGCGCGCCGACGGTAAGCGCGAGGATCAACCCGGCGTCGCGCAACGCCAGCAGAAACAGGCTCGGCAACAAAAAGCCGGTGGCGCGATCGGCCACCATCGTGCCGGCCGCGGTGGCGATGAAAGCGACGATCAGCGCAGTGACGAAGGGCGGCTGCAATTCCAGCGCGCGGCGTCCGGAGCCCGCTTTGGCTGCGTCGATCCAGGCGCGGATCGCGATCGGGTCCTTGGGCGACAGCATGGTCGTGATCGCCACTGCGGCGAGCACCGTCGTGGCCGCAAGCAGCAAGCCACCGCTCAAGGCCAAGCCCATCCTCGCGAAATCGTTCATCGGCATCGAAGCAAAACGGTCGAGCGGATCAAAGCCCGCCTGGACCGCGAAGATCAGCACCAGCGAAAGCACCAGGCCCCACGGCAGATTGCGGAACTGCAACTCGACGCGCATGGCGCGCCAGGCGCCGAACAAGGCCAGCAGGGCAAGCACCGCAGCGAGCAAGGCGCGGAAAAGATACGATTCGAATTCGAGCCCGTACCAGGCGCGCGGATAGGCCCAGGCCGATGCCATCACGACGGCCGATAGACCGATCGCCTGCGCCAGCGTGGTGTGACCGCGCACGCGGCGTCCGCCGACGCGCAACAACAACAGCGAGGTCCAGAACGAAGCCGCCTGCCACAGCGCACACGCGGCAACGGCAGCGGCGATCTCGCTCCAGCGGCCGCCGCCGATCGAGGCATGCCCGATCAGCGTCAGCGCGGTGGTGAACCAGGCGAGCGACGTCGCGCCGGCGAGCTTGCCCCAGCACATCGACCACGGACTGATCGCCGACAGGCGCTGCGTGTCCCAGGTACGCGCTTCCAGTTCGCTCGGCACCGCGTCGGCGGCGCGGCGCGAACCCCACAGGCCGGTGACGACATAGAGAATGAGCAGCGTCGCCGAGCCCTGCAGCCAATTGATCGGCACCAGCGACGCGGTGCCATAGATCAGCGCGATCACGACCGCGGTGAAGCCCAGCCGCGTCGGCGTCAGCTCGAGCCAGGAATTGCGGAGAAGTTCGGGATTCATGCCGTGCCCCGCACGCGCTCGAGATACAGACGTTCGAGGTCGGGTTCGATCGACGCGAATTCCGCCACCGGAAGCCCGGCCGAGATCAGCCTGGCGAGCAGCACGCTGGCCGCTTCGTCATCGCCTTCGAAATCGAACTCATAGAGCAGCGGGCTCGCTTCGCGCACGGCCAGCCCGTCGAGCAGCGACGCGACATTCGCGGCCGGCCGCGCCAGCCGCAGGCGCATGGCGCGCTTGGCGTTGCCGACCACGCGCGACAGTTTCTCGTTCGAAACCAGCCGCCCGCCCGACATGATCAGCACATGCGTCGAGTAATCGGCGAGCTCGGTCAGAATGTGCGACGACACGATCAGGGTCGTGCCTTCACGCCCGATCTGCACCAGCAGTTGCGACAGCTCGCGGCGCGCAGCCGGATCCAACCCGGCGGCGGGCTCGTCGAGCAGCACGACGGCGGGCTTGTGCACCAGCGCCTGCGCGATGCCGAGACGCTGGCGCCAGCCGCGCGACAAGGTGCCGGCGCCTTTGTCGAGCCACGGCTCGAGACCCAGCAGCCGCGCCGTCGTCGCGACGCGTGCGTCGCGGTCGGACGGCGCGACGCCGCGCGCCATCGCCTGGTAGGTCAGGCATTGGCGCACGCTGAGATCGTCGTAGAGGCCGAAAAAGTCCTGCAGGAATCCGATCCGGCGATGCAGGTCGCGCGGTGCCTCCTGCGCGTCGATCCCGTCGACCCGGATGTCGCCGGCGACCGGCGACTCCAGCGCTGCGATACAACGCAGCAACGTCGTCTTGCCGGCGCCGTTGGGCCCCACCAGGGCCACGACGCTGCCGGCATCGATGTCGAAGGAAAGACCATCGAGCGCGCGATGGCCAGGATAGTCGAAGACGAGATCGCGAACGCGGATCATCATGCGCGAAGCATGAGCTTTCGCATCTGATGTCGCAAGCGCGACCTCAGACACGCAAGTGAGCGATCACTCCACCGTCACGCTCTTGGCGAGATTGCGCGGCTGGTCGACGTCGGTGCCTTTGAATACCGCGACATGATAGGCGAGCAGCTGTACCGGCAGGGCGTAGAGCAGCGGCACCACGAACGGATCGATGGCCGGCATTTCGACTTTCCACTCCGCCGCGTCGTCCAGGCGCGCCAGGCCGGTCGAATCGGAAATCGCGTAGACGCGGCCGCCGCGCGCGGCGACTTCCTGCACGTTCGACGCGGTCTTGTCGAACAGCGAGTCCGACGGCGCCAGCACGATGATCGGGACGGCCTCGTCGATCAGCGCGATCGGCCCATGCTTCATCTCGCCCGCGGCATAGCCCTCGGCGTGGATGTAGGAGATTTCCTTGAGCTTCAGCGCGCCTTCGAGCGCCAGCGGATAGGCCAGGCCGCGGCCGAGATAGAGCACGTCGCGGGCTTCGGCGATCTGCGGCGCGGTGCGCGAGATGGTCTCGTCGTGCTTGAGGATCTCGACCATGCGCGACGGCGCTTCGCGCAACGCCAGCGCCAGCTCGGCTTCGCGCTCGGCGGTGATGGCGCCGCGCGCACGCGCCAGCGCCAGCGAGAAACAGGCGAGCACCGCAAGCTGCGTGGTGAAGGCCTTGGTCGAGGCGACCCCGATTTCAGGGCCGGCCTTGGTGTAGAGCACCGCGTCGCTTTCGCGCGCGATGGTCGATTCCGGCACGTTGATCACCGACAGGATCTTCTGGCCGCAGCGCCTGGCGTAGCGCAGCGCTTCGAGCGTGTCGGCCGTCTCGCCCGATTGCGACACCAGGATGGTGATGCCGCCATCCTGCATCGGCGCCTGGCGATAGCGGAATTCCGAGGCGACGTCGCATTCGACCGGAACGCGCGCGACCTGCTCGATCCAGTATTTGGCGGTCAGGCCGGCGTAAAACGCCGTGCCGCACGCGACGATCGTCACTTTCGAGACGGTCGCGAGATCGAACGGCAGGTCGGGCAGCGCGATGGCGCCGGTCGAGGGATGCACGAGCGCGTTCAGCGTGTCGCCCACGACCGCGGGCTGCTCGTAGATCTCTTTCAGCATGTAGTGGCGGAACTCGCCCTTGCCCGTGACCGCGCCCGAGACCGAGGTCTGATAGACCGGCCGCACGATCACTTCATCGTCGGCGCCATGGCGCACGATGGCGCCGGCTTTGGTCACTTCGACCCAGTCGCCGTCATGCAGGTACGAAATCTTGTTGGTCAGGTTGGCGAGCGCGATCGCGTCCGATGCGACATACATCTCGCCGTCGCCGTACCCGACCGCGAGCGGCGGACCGTGGCGCGCCGCCACCAGCAGGTCCTCTTCGCCTTTGAACAGCATCACCAGCGCGAACGCGCCTTCCAGCCGCTTCAACGCCGCCGACGCAGCCTGGCGCGGCGTCTTGCCCTGGCGCAGCAGATCGTCGACCAGCCGGACCACGACTTCGGTGTCGGTCTGGCTTTCAAACCGATGCTGCTTCTGCTCCAGCTCGGCCTTGAGCGCCTGGTAGTTCTCGATAATGCCGTTATGCACGACCGCGACACGATCGGTGGCGTGCGGGTGCGCGTTGCGCTCGACGGGCGCGCCATGCGTCGCCCAGCGTGTGTGGCCGATGCCGGTCGATCCCGACAGCGGTTGTTCCTGCAGCCGCTTGTCGAGATTGATCAGCTTGCCCTGTGCGCGGCGGCGCTCGATGTGACCGTCGACCAAGGTTGCGACGCCGGCCGAATCATAGCCGCGATATTCGAGCCGTCGCAGCGCATCCATTAGATGGGGAACCACCTGACCGTTGCCGATCACGCCGATGATGCCGCACATTTGCGTTAGCCTTTCTTCTTGACGAGATGGGCCATGCGCGCGCGAAAGCCCGCAGCCCAGCCTTCCTTGTTCGACTGCCGTCCGCGCGCGATCGCCAGCGCGTCGTCGGGCACGTCCTTGGTGATCACGCTGCTCGATCCGACATAGGCGCCGTTGCCGATCTTGACCGGCGCGACCAGCGAGCTGTTGGATCCGATGAACGCGTTCTCGCCGATCACGGTGCGGTATTTGCCGAAACCGTCATAGTTGCAGGTGATGGTGCCGGCGCCGATATTGCTGCCGGCGCCGACCGTCGCGTCGCCGAGATAGGTCAGGTGGTTGGCCTTGGCGCCCTTGCCCAGCACCGTGTTCTTGAGCTCGACGAAATTGCCGACATGCGCCTGCTCGCCGACTTGCGTGCCGGGACGCAGGCGCGCAAACGGGCCGATGACGGCGCCGCGTTCCACCGTCGCGCCTTCGAGATGGCTGAAGCTTTTGATCTCGACGCCGTCGCCGACCGTGACGCCGGGGCCGAACACGACATGCGGATGCACGATGACGTCGCGGCCGAGCTTGACGTCGGCGCTGAACCACACGCTGCTCGGATCGCTCAGCGTCACGCCGTCCGCCATGGCGCTTTCGCGCATGAAGCTTTGAAAGGTCGCTTCGGCGACGGCGAGTTCGGCGCGTGAATTCACCCCCGCGACTTCGTCGTGCGAGCCTTCGACGACCGCGACCTTCAACCCGTCCTGCCGCGCCAGCGCGACGATGTCGGTGAGGTAGAATTCGCCCTTGGCGTTGTCGTTCTTGACCCGCGCCAGCCAGTCGCCGAGCCGCGCGCCGTCGGCGAGAAGAATCCCCGAATTGCACAGCGGCAGCGCGCGTTCGTCTTGGTTGGCGTCAAGAAATTCCACGATCCGGTCGAGCGTGCCGTCGGGGCCAAGCACCAGCCGTCCGTACGCGTTCGGCCCAGAAGCGCTCGATGGGGGCGCGCGCATGCCGTAGATCACGAGACCGATCCCCTCCGCGCGCGCCGCGCGCAGCCTGGCCAGGCTTTCGGCACGCACCAGCGGCACGTCGCCATAAAGAACCAGCACGTCGCCGCTGAAGCCTTCGAGCGCGGGGATGGCGGCGCGAACCGCGTCGGCGGTGCCGCGCTGCTCGGTCTGGATCACGGTGGGCAGCGGCGCCACATGGTGCGTCAACAGCTCCATGCCGGGACCGACCACGACCACGATACGCTCGGCGCCCAGCGACGCGGCGGCATCCAGCACGTGCCGCACCATCGGCTTGCCGCCGATCGCGTGCATCACCTTGGGCAGGTCGGATTTCATGCGCGTGCCCTTGCCGGCGGCGAGCACGATGGCGGCGAGCGGTCGCTGGGTCGTCATTTCTGATTTCAAAATCTGTCCGGAGGCGTCGGTCATCCCATGGGCCGCCTGCCCAGGGCAACCGGGCTGGCGATCACGAAATGCGACGGTTCCCAACGCCCCCAGAGCAGTCTTTGTCCCGACGCTGTAGTGTCACCCGCCATGCCGCCGACCGTGATCCCCCTGCCCCGCCCCCGCCTGCGCGCCGTCCTGTTCGACCTGGACGGGACCTTGATCGACTCGCTGCCCGACCTGACCGCGCTGTTGAATTCCGTCCTGGTCGAGCGCCGTCTCGAGCCGCTGTCGCTGGCCGATGTCCGGCCGATGGTGGGCGACGGCGTCGCCCGGCTGCTGGAGCGGGCCTACGCGGCGCGTGGCCTCGACCTTGCCACGGCGCGGGCCGAGTTCGGCGAATTCGTCGACCGCTACGAACGGCTGCCGGTGCGGCGCGACCTGGCCTATGACGGCGCCGAAGCGGCGCTCGACGCGGCCCGCGCCGCCGGGCTTGGTTGCGCCCTGCTGACCAACAAGCCGGAAGGACCGACCCGCATCATCCTCGACGCGCTGGGTTGGACGGGCCGGTTCGACGCCATCGTCGGCGGCGACACGCTGCCGACGCGCAAGCCCGATCCGCAGGGCGCGCTGCGTCTCGCGCAACGCCTCGGCTCACGCCCGATCGAAACCGCGCTGGTCGGCGACGGGGCCGCCGATGTCGGTGCGGCGCGCAACGCCGGGCTGCGCGCGATCGTCGCGGGCTGGGGCTATGCGCGCGATCCCCATGCGCTGGGCGGTGAATGCGTGCTGCGCGATCTCGACCAGACGGCCGCGTGGCTGGCGCAGGAAGCGGCGTGAACACACGCCGCGCGCTGCTGCTCGGTTCCGCCGCGTTCTTTGCCGCAGCCGCCGTCCCACCGACTCCGCACGAGAGCCCGATGCACGCCGATTCCGCGATCCGCGCCCCCGAATTCGAAGCGCCCGGCCAACGCTGGTTCAATGTCGACGCGAAGCTGACGCTCGCCGATCTGCGCGGACGGCTGGTGCTGCTCGATTTCTGGACCTTGGGCTGCATCAACTGCATGCAGGCGATCCCGACCTTGCGCGCACTCGAAACGGAATTCGCCGACCGTCTCGTCGTGATCGGCGTGCATTCGCCCAAATTCGACGCCGAGAAAAACGAGGACGCGGTTGCCGACGCGATCCGACGCTACGGCGTGGTGCATCCGGTGCTGCACGACCCGTCGATGGAAGTCTGGTCGCGCTACGCGGTGCGTGCCTGGCCGACCTTGGTCGTCGTGTCGCCCACCGGTCGCGTGCTGGGCCAGGTCTCGGGCGAGCCCGATCCGGCGCGCCTGCGCGCGCTGGTCGTCGAGCTGCTCGACAAACCCGGGCCTGCAATCGCGCAACCGCTGCGCCTGACGCCGATCGGCGATCCGGTGCCGTCGGGACGTTTTCGCTATCCCGGCAAGCTCAAGCCCCT
>JAQGIE010000251.1 GCA_028291365.1 Rhodospirillales bacterium | reverse complement strand
GAGCGCGGCGAAGGCGTCTGGCTGTGGGACGAGCAGGGCCGACGTTATCTCGACTTCGTGGCCGGGATCGGCGTCACCGCCTTCGGCCACTCGAATCCGCGCCTGGTTTCGGCGCTGACCGAGCAGGCGGGCAAGCTGTGGCACACCTCGAACCTGTACACGGTGCCGGGGCAGGACCGGCTGGGCCGGAAGCTGGTCGCCAATTCCTTCGCCGACACGGTGTTTTTCACCAACTCGGGGGTCGAAGCCTGGGAGTGCGGCGTGAAGACGGTGCGCAAGCACTTCCACGCCAAGGGCGAGCCGCAGAAGAACCGCATCATCGTCATTCAGGGCGCGTTTCATGGACGCACCCTGGGCGCCATCTCGGCCGCCAAGAGCGAGAAGATGGTGACGGGCTTCGGCCCGCTGCTCGACGGTTTCGATCAGGTCGCGTTCGGCAACCTGAACGAAATGCGCGCGGCGATCACCGCCGAGACCGCCGCGATCAATCTTGAACCGGTGATCGGCGAGGGCGGCATCAAGCCGTGGCCGCCCGAACTGCTGCAGCAGGTCCGCAAGATCTGCGACGAGTTCGGCCTGCTGCTGTTCCTCGACGAGATCCAGTGCGGCATGGGCCGGACCGGCAAATTGTGGGCCCATGAATGGGCCGGCATCACGCCGGACGTGATGTGCATCGCCAAGGCGATCGGCAACGGCTTTCCGCTCGGCGCCTGCCTCGTCACCGAAGATGCGGCCAGCGGCATGACCGCCGGCACGCACGGTTCGACCTATGGCGGCAATCCGCTGGCCATGGCGGTCGGCGAAGTGGCGATGGACCTCGTCACCGCGCCGGGATTCCTCGCGCATGTCGAGAAGGTCGGTGCTTCGCTCGAACGCATGCTGGAACAGCAGATCGAACGTCATCCTACCGTGTTCGTCGAACAGCGCGGCGTCGGGCTGATGCGCGGTATCAAATGCGCGCCGTCGGTGCCGGCCGGCGACGTGGTCAAGGCGCTGCTCGCCGAAGGCCTTTGCACCGTGCTGGCGGCCGACAATATCGTGCGTCTGCTGCCGCCGCTGGTGATCGAGGACGAGCATGTCGCGCATGCAGCGGGCATCTTCGATCGCGTCGCTGCCGAGTTCTCGGCGAGGTCGGCTGCATGACCCGCCATTTCCTCGACATCGACCAGGTCTCGCCCGCGACGCTGCGCGGCGTGCTCGACTGCGCCCACGAACTCAAGCGCGACGACAGATCGGTGCGCAGCACGCTCGCCAACAAGGCGGTGGCGCTGGTGTTCGAAAAGCCGTCAACGCGTACCCGCGTGTCGTTCGAGCGCGGCGTGGTGCAGATGGGCGGCCAGCCGATCATTCTCGACACCTCGGCGATGGCGATCGGGCACGGCGAATCGTTGGCCGACACGGGGCGGGTCCTGTCGCGCTATGTCGACGCCATCGTGCTGCGCACGTCGCGCCACGCCAAACTTTTGGAACTCGCGGAGAACGCGACGGTTCCGGTCATCAACGCGCTGACCGAGCTTTCGCATCCCTGTCAGATCATGGCCGACATCCAGACCTTTGAAGAACGACGCGGTCCGATTGCGGGCAAGAAAGTTGCCTGGATCGGCGACTGCAACAACGTTGCCAAAAGCTGGATCCAGGCCGCGCCGGCGCTGGGCTTCCAGCTGGTGTTTGCGACGCCGGACGAACTCTGGTGCGGTTCGAATGCGCTGGGCGTCAGCAACGTGCGCCATCCCGCGCTGGCCGCGGCCGATGCCGATGCGATCATCACCGACGTGTTCGTGTCGATGAACGACACCGACGACGAACGCCGTCGCGCGGCGCTCAAAGGCTACATAGTCGACGACGCGTTGATGGCGCGGGCAAAGCGCGATGCGATCTTCCTACATTGCCTGCCGGCTCGCCGCGGCGAGGAAGTGACGGCGTCGGTGATCGACGGACCGCGCTCGGCGGTATGGGACGAAGCCGAAAACCGGCTCCACGCGCAGAAGGCGATTCTCGCCTGGTGCATGGGCGACCCCAACAGCGATCTGGGAACCGCACGGGCATGATCGGCGCGCCGGCTCCTGTCGATCCGACGGGCGCCGCGCAGCCGCCCGAGACCGACATCGTCCAGGCCTTCCAGCTCGAACGCGCCGCGGTGCGCGGACGGCTGGTGCGGTTGGGCCCGCTGCTCGATGACGTGCTGGCGCGTCACGCCTATCCACCGGTGATCGAGCAGCTGCTGGCGGAACTGCTCACCGCCACCGTCCTGCTTGCCAGCCTGCTCAAATATGACGGCGTGTTCACGCTGCAGGTGAAAGGCAACGGTCCCGTCACGGTGATCGTCGCCGACGTCACCACCGACGGGGTGGTGCGCGGCTATGCCGGGTTCGATCGCGCGCGCTTGCCCGAAGGCACCGATGCGACGCCGCGTGAACTGATCGGCGAAGGTTATCTCGCTTTCACCGTCGACCAGGGCGATGACACCGAACGCTACCAGGGCATCGTCGAACTCGACGGCGAAGAAGTCGCTGATTGGCTGCTGCATTATTTCGAGCAGTCCGAACAGCTCGGCACCGATCTGAAGCTGGCGGCACGGCGCGCGCGCGACGGCGCCTGGCGCGGCGGCGGCCTGCTGCTGCAGCGCCTGCCCGAGGACGAACCCTTGCGCAAACAGATCGAAGACGCCGAACTCGAAGATGCGTGGGTGCGCGCCAAGCTGCTGCTCGGCACGACCGCCGAGGTCGAGCTGATCGATCGTTCGCTGGCGCCCAACGACCTGCTCTATCGCCTGTTCCACGAAGAAGCGCCGCGCGTCTGGAGGCCGACCCTGGTGACGCGCGGCTGCCGCTGCTCGTCCGAGCGCGTCGTGCGCGTGCTGAAAACCTTGGCGCCGCAGGAACTCAGCGAACTGCGCGACGAGACCGGCGCGGTGACCGCGACCTGCGAATTCTGCTCGACCGTCTATCGTTTCGGCGAAGACGAGCAGCGCGCGCTACTCCCCGCCAAAGCGGGGACCCATGATTGAGCTTGGAACGAGCTGAGTTCCCTAAGCCCCGGGTGCCCGGGGAATTATCCTTTTCCGATCATGGCGAGGAATTCGCCGCGCGTGGTCGGGTTGTCGCGGAACACGCCCATCATCTGGCTCGTCACCATGGTCACGCCCGGCTTGTGCACGCCGCGCGTGGTCATGCACTGGTGTTCGCCTTCGACCACGACCGCGACGCCCAGCGGCTGCAGCACGTCGTTGATCGCGGTGGCGATCTGCGCCGTCATCTTCTCCTGGATCTGCAGGCGCTTCGAATAAATCTCGATGACGCGCGCCAGCTTTGAGATGCCGACGACGCGGCTCTTCGGCAGATAGGCGACATGCACGGTGCCGATGATCGGCACCATGTGATGCTCGCAATAGCTCTCGAAGCGGATGCCGCGCAGCACCACCATGTCGTCATAGCCTTCGACTTCCTCGAAGGTCCGCTGCAGCACGTCGTAGGGATCGGAGCCGTAGCCCGCGAAAAACTCCTCATAGCTGCGCACGACGCGTTCGGGCGTCGCTTTCAGCCCTTCGCGATCGGGGTCGTCGCCGGTCCACAGCAGCAGCGTGCGCACGGCCTTTTCGGCTTCGGCGCGGGTGGGACGGACGGCGGCGGTCACTTCGGTGAGCTTGGGCTTGGACGACATAGCAGTGAGACTGTCCTGATCTTCGAGTTCTTTTCGACCCCGCACCGATCTACGCCAGGGCCGCGCGGTTTCAAGAACGGGTCGCCCAGCCTCAACGTGAGCCGGGGTGATTCTATTCCCAGGGCCTAATTGGGGCGCGCGACCTGCTGCGGACTGTCGAGCGAGAAAGGCGGCACTTCGACCTCGAAATGCTCGCCTGCATCGGTGTGCATGCCATAGCTGCCCTGCATCAGCCCGGTTGGGGTCGAAAGCGGGACGCCGCTGACATATTCGAAACTCTGGCCCGGCCTCAGCACCGGTTCTTCGCCAACCACACCGGGGCCGCGCACTTCCTGCACGCGCCCGTTGCCGTCGGTGATGACCCAATGGCGCGTGCGCAGCTGCACGGTTTCAGGGCCGCGATTCTCGATGCGGATGCGATAGGCCCAGACGAAATGGTCTTCGTCCGGGGCCGACTGGTCGGGACGGTAGCTGGGTCGGACGGCGACGCGGATCGATCGCGTCTCCGACTGGTACGGCAGATCGTCGTCGGCGATTTCAAGGCCCATTGTGTCGGTACTCTAAAGCGTTTTCTGCCGAAGTGGGTACCGGTTCGGCGCCAGAAAACGCGACCCATCTGTAGAGACTGGGCGATGAGCGATCCAGGCGGATCGGATCATGGTCTGGTCCAGCCGGTTTCGAACTGCTACGCGTCGCGCCCCGTGGAGATCGCCCCCGAACAACCCGACGACGCGCCCGCCATCGAGCACCTGCTCGACCTGGCGTTCGGCACCGATCGCATGGGCAAGACCGTCTACAAGCTGCGCGACGGGATCGCCCCCGTGGGCAAGCTGGGTTTCGTCATCCGCGACGCCGACGGATCGCACGCCAACCCAATCCGGGGCAGCCTGCGTTTCTGGCCGGTCGCGATCGGCCAGACGCGCGTTCCCGCCCTGCTGCTCGGCCCCATCGCGGTTGCCCCCGAGGACCGCGGCAAAGGCTACGCCAAGGCGCTGATCTGGCACGGGCTGGGCGTCGCGCGTGCGCTCGGCCACCGGATCGTGCTGCTGGTCGGCGATGCGCCCTATTACGAGCAGTTCGGTTTCACCCGTGCCCTGGCGGTCGAGCTGTCGCTGCCGGGCTGGGTCGATGAGGCGCGCTTTCTCGGGCTGGAGCTGGTGCCCGGGGCGCTGGCGGGCGTGCAGGGGCTGGTCGGCCGGGCCGAATAGCCGGACCTCCTGCGTCATTCACCTGACCATTCATGCGTCATTAAATCGCGTCGCCTAGCAACGGTGAAAGTCTGCTGGGGAGGCATCTCGTGCTGCGTTCAATTTCCACGCGTCTCGTCATCGCGATCGCGCTCGTCGCCACGCTCGGCTGCGCCGCCACGTCTTTGCTGGCCTGGCGGCAGCAGACCGCGCAGGCCGACGCGGCGCTCGAGCGCGAATTGGCGATGCAATGGCAGAACGTCACCGCCGCGCTCGAATATGAAGGTCGCGCCGCGCTGATGGTCGGCACCGCCCTCGGCGCGTTCCCGCAAGTGCGCGACGCGATCGCCCGGGACGACCGCGCCAGGCTGCTCGAATTCCTCACCCCGTCGAACAACGCCCTCAAGCCGCTCGGCGGCGGGCTGATCAGCTTCTTCAAAGGCTCGATCATCTACGGGCGCGTTCACGCGCCGGAAGCGTTCGGCGACGACACCAAGGGCCGTCGTCGCAACGTGCCGCTCGCCTACGAGCGCAAGAGCGCGGTCGCGGGCGCCGAGCCGGGCCGTGACAATTTCTCGGTCTTCGCGACCAGCCCGATCGCGTTGCCCGACGGCAGCGTCGCGATGATCGACGTCGGCTTCCCATTCGGCGCACCGCTCGCCGAACGTCTCAAGGCACGGTTCGGATTCGATTCCGCGATCCATCGCATCGCCGGCGACAAGATGGAAACGCTGGCCAATACCGGCCGCGCCACCGCGACGCTCGACGACGTCAAGCGCGCGCTGGCGGGAGAGACCATCACGCGCGAAGTGGTGCTGGGCGGACGCGATACGTCGGTGCGGATCGCAGCGCTGCGCAACGCCGCCAACGAACCGGTCGGCGTGTTCGAACTGACGATCGACGCATCGAAGGTGCGCGCCGCCGCGCGTGAGGCGGCGATGCAGCTGGCCTTGTCGGCGCTGGCGGTGCTGGTGGTGGCGCTCGCCATCGCCTGGTGGATCGGCCGCAGCCTGTCGCGCCCGGTCACGTCGCTCACCGACACGATGAACGCGCTTGCCGCCGGCAACACCGGAATCGACGTACGCGGCCGCGATCGAGCCGACGAGCTCGGCGCCATGGCGCGCGCGGTCGAAGTCTTCCGTACCGCCATGCGCGAGGCGGAGACGCTTCGCGCCGAAGAGGGCGCACGCGCGGAGCAAGCCGAAACGCAGAAGCGGCTCGCGCTGGCGGCGATGGCCGACAAATTCGAAGCCGAAGTGACGGGCGCGGTCGGTGCGGTCGACGCGGCGGCGCGTTCAATGCGCGACAGCGCTGGCGCCATCCACAATGCGACCGGCGATGCCTCGCAGCGGACCACCGCAGCTGCCGCCGCGACCGAAGAAGCCTCGGTCAGCGTGCAGACCGTGGCGGCGGCGGCCGAACAGCTCGCCGCGTCGATCGCCGAGATCGGCCGGCAGGTCGAACAGTCGGCGACGGTGGCGACCGAAGCGGTCGGGACCGCGCGTGGCACGCGCAGTACGGTCGACACGCTGGATCAGGCGGCGCGTCGCATCGGCGACGTTGTCAAGCTGATCGGCGACGTCGCGGGCCAGACCAACCTGCTGGCGCTGAACGCCACGATCGAAGCGGCGCGCGCCGGCGATGCGGGCAAGGGTTTCGCGGTGGTGGCAAGCGAAGTGAAGACACTGGCAGGCCAGACCGCCAAGGCGACCGACGAGATCGCGGAACAGATCAGCGCCATCCAGGCTGCGACGCGCGAATGCGTGAGCTCGATCGCGGGCGTGGCCGACACGATCGAGAAACTGCACCAGATCTCGGCGACGATCGCCGCCGCGGTCGAAGAGCAGGGCGCAGCGACGCGTGAGATTGCGCGCAATGTGCAGGAAGCGGCGCACGGCACCAGCGAAGTGGCGTTGAATGTCGCCGCGGCCGATCGCGCCGCGGTGGAATCCACCCGCGTCGCCAACGACGTGCTGGCCGCGTCCGACCTGCTCGACGCGCAAGCCGGCACGCTGCGCCGCCAGGTCGGCTCGTTCCTGGAGGCCTTGCGCAAGTCGGCGTGAAACGCCGACGCGCAAACAATGGAAAGCCGGCGTGCAGCGCCGGCGCGCAAGTCGGCGTGAAACGCCGGCGCGCCAAAAACAGGGAAGTCGGCGTGAGGCTACTGCTCGCGCCGGTCGAGCACCTCGTAATGGGCGGCGCGTTCGTCGAAGCGGGCGAGAACGGCACGCGCCGCTTCGGGAACGTGGCTGACCGCGTAGTCCTCGCCGGCGAAGCGATTCACCGCGTCGAGATCGTCGAACCACATCAGTGTGACGAACTCGACCTCGTCGCCCAGGTCGCGGCGCACCAGGTCGATATGGCGGAAGCCGGGCACGCGGCGGCTTTCGATGCCCGGAATCACTTGGCCGCGTACGACGGAGTCATAGGCGGCGGCATTGGCCTGCGTGGTCCAGCCGCGCCACAGGCGGCAGATCATGTCACCGCGGCGCGCGCCCGGAAGCGCGCATCGTCGTAGCTGCGTGTCGCGACGACGTCGAGCAGCGCCTCGGCCGCGTCCCACGCATCGACATAGCGCAGGAAGGTCGGCCCGAAGCCGAAGCGCAGCGCGTCCGGCGCGCGAAAATCGCCGATCACGCCGCGCGCGATCAGCGCCTGCACGATGGCGTAGCCGTCTTCGTGCGCGAACGAGACATGGCCGCCGCGAACCGACGGGTCGCGCGGGCTCAACAGGCTGAGCGAACCGTCGCCCGCCTGTTCGACGCGATCGAGAAAGATCTGGCCCAGCGCGCGTGCCTTGTCCTGCAACAGGCGCGGCGTGATGCCGTCAAACAGTGACAGGCTCGCCCCTAGCCCTTGCATCGACAGGACCGGCGGCGTGCCGCACAGGAACCGGTCGATGCCGGGCGCGGGCGCATAGTCGTCGCCGAATTCGAACGGTGCTGCGTGTCCCATCCAGCCCGCGAGCGGCGATTGCAGCGCGGCCTGATGGCGCTCGGCGACGAAGAGGAAGGCCGGCGCGCCGGGGCCGCCATTGAGATATTTATAGCCGCAGCCGATCGCCAGATCGGCGTTGCAGCCTCGCAGATCGACATCGAGCACGCCGGCCGAATGCGACAGGTCCCAAAGCACCAGCGCGCCGCGGTCGTGCGCCAGTCTGGTCAGCCGCTGCATGTCGTGCACGGCGCCGCTCTTGTAGTGCGTCTGCGTCAGCACCAGCAGCGCGACCTTGTCGTCGAGCGCCTGTTCGATCGTATCGCTCGGCACCGCGCGCAGCTCGGCGCGGCCGCCCGAGAAAGCCGCGATTCCCTGCAGCACGTAGAGGTCGGTCGGGAAGTTGCCGGTCTCGGTCAGCACCACGCGACGGTCGGAGCGCAGCTTCAAAGCGGCGGTGGCGAGCTTGAACAGGTTGATCGAGGTCGAATCCGCCGCCACGACTTCGTGGGCCGCGGCGCCGATCAGCCTGGCGATCCTGCCGCCGATCTGCTGCGGCAGGGTCATCCAGCCGTGCTTGGTCCAGCTCTTGATGAGGTCGGTGCCCCATTCGATCTCGACCGCGTGCCGCAGGGCCTCGCGCGCCGCGCGCGGCAACGGCCCCAGCGAATTGCCGTCGAGATAGAGGACGTTCTCGGGCAGTTCGAAGGCCTCGCGCAGGTGGGCGAGGGGGTCGGTGCGGTCGAGCGCCGAGGCGTCGGCGCGGGTGGGCTTTTCAGTCATGGGGCTGCGAACATGCGCGACGAATCTGGCACCGGGAAGGGACCTTGATCGGCCGCCGCCGTCTCCCGTAAGGTCCGCCTCGCGCGGGTGTAGCTCAATGGTAGAGCAGAAGCTTCCCAAGCTTACGACGAGGGTTCGATTCCCTTCACCCGCTCCAATCCCATCAAAGACTTAGCCAGCCAAGCGCTAACCGATCGCATTCCGTACGGAAAGCGTACGGAAAACTCGGCATAGGCCGAGGCGCACGAC
>JAQGIE010000216.1 GCA_028291365.1 Rhodospirillales bacterium | reverse complement strand
CCGCCCGACGACATGTCGGGGCGCATCGTCGGCTTCTACGAGCGCACGCTGACGACATCGGTCAGCGACATCGAGCATATCGAGTCGCAGTCGCTGCCCAATTACGGCGTGGTGAAAATCTTCTTCCAGCCGACCGTGAACATCAACGCGGCGCTCGCGCAGGTGACCGCCGTGTCACAGACGGTGCTGAAGCAGATGCCGCCGGGCATCACCCCGCCGACCATCCTCAGCTTCAACGCCTCGAGCGTGCCGGTGCTGCAGCTCGCTTTGTCGAGCGACAAGCTGCCGGATAACGCGCTGTACGATTACGCACTGAACTTCGTCCGGCCGCAGCTGGCGTCGGTTGCCGGTGCCTCCATTCCGATTCCCTATGGCGGCAAGGTGCGGCAGGTCCAGGCCGATCTCGACCAGCAGGCGCTGCATTCCTACGGCATCTCGGCCAACGACGTCGTCAACGCGCTGTCCCTGCAGAACCTGATCACGCCGGTCGGCACCCAGAAGATCGGCAAGCTCGAATACACGGTCAATCTCAACGATTCGCCGCAGACGATCGACGCGTTCAACAACCTGCCGGTGAAGACCGTCAACGGCACCGTCGTCTACATGCACGACGTCGCCCACGTGCATGACGGCAATCCGCCACAAACCAACGTCGTGCATGTCGGCGGCAAGAGCGCCGTGCTGCTGTCGATCATCAAGAACGGCGCCGCCTCGACCTTGAACATCATCTCCGGGATCAAGGCGCTGCTGCCCGGCGTCGCGCAGACGTTGCCCGAAAGCCTGCGCCTGAGCGCGGTGGGCGACCAGTCGATGTTCGTGACCAATGCAGTCACCGACGTCGTGCGCGAAGGCATCATCGCGGCCGCCCTGACCGGCTTGATGATCCTGCTGTTCCTCGGCAGCTGGCGCTCGACGCTGATCATCTGTGTCTCGATCCCGCTGTCGATCCTGGCGGCGCTTGCGGCGCTATCGGCGCTGGGCGAGACGATCAACATCATGACCTTGGGCGGCCTCGCGCTCGCGGTCGGCATTCTCGTCGACGATGCGACCGTCACGATCGAAAACATCAATACGCATCTCGAGAAGGGCAAGGCGCTCGAGCCCGCGATTCTCGACGGCGCGGATCAGATCTTCATTCCGGCGGCCGTCTCGCTGTTCTGCATCTGCATCGCCTTCGTGCCCATGTTCGGGCTGGGCGGCGTCGCGGGCTATCTGTTCCGTCCGCTCGCCGAAGCGGTGGCGCTGGCCCTGGTCGCGTCCTTCATCCTGTCACGGACGCTGGTGCCGACCATGGTGAACTACCTGATGCGCAATCAGGTACAGACGCCGCACGGCGCCCATGCACCGCCGAGCCGCAACCCGCTGAAACGGTTCCAGCAGCGCTTCGAGCGCGGCTTCGAAGCATTCCTGAACGCGTATCGCGGGCTGCTCGAAGTCGGCCTGCACAGCCCCCGCAAGCTGATCGCTGGTTTCCTCGGCTTCAGCCTGCTTTCGCTGGCGCTCGTGCCGGCGCTGGGCGAGGACTTCTTCCCCGCCGTCGACGGCGGCCAGATCAAGATGCATGTGCGCGCGCAGGTCGGCACGCGCATCGAGGAAACCACCAAGCTGAGCGACCGGATCAGCGCCGCGGTGGCAACGATCATCCCGCCGAACGAACTCGACGGCGTCGTCGAGAATGTCGGGCTCAGCGCCAGCGGCATCAACATGGCGTACAACAACTCGGGCACGATCGGGCTCGAAGACGCCGACCTTCTGGTCAGCCTGAAGCCCAACCACGCGCCCACCGACTCCTACGTCAAGACGATGCGCGAACAGCTGCCGCGCCAGTTTCCGGGCATGACCTTCTCGTTCCTGGCCGCCGACATGGTGAGCCAGGTGCTGAATTTCGGCCTGCCGGCGCCGATCGATCTGCAGGTGGTCGGCAACGACCTGGCGGCGAACCGGACCTATGCGAACGAACTGCTCGCCCAGATCCGCCAGGTTCCCGGGATCGCCGATGCGCGCATCCAGCAGGCGTTCCAGCAGCCGACCTTGAATGTGAATTTCAATCGTTCGCTCGCAGGACTCGTCGGGCTGAACGAGCGCGACGCCGCCACCGCGATGCTCGACACGCTGGCGGGCAGCACGCAGACGGCACCCACCTACTGGCTCAATCCGAAGACCGGCGTCTCCTATCCGGTCTCGATCCAGACGCCGCAGCGCGACGTCGACACGCTCGGACGGCTGCAGAACATTCCGCTGACCGCGGGAGCCGGCGGCAGCACCGCGCCGCAGCTTCTCGGCGGTCTCGCCACGGTCGAGCGCACGCCGACCAACGCCGTCGCCTCGCATTACGACGTGCGTCCCGTCATCGACATCTATGCCACGCCGCAGGGACGCGATCTCGGCGCGGTGGCGACCGACATCAACAAGATCGTCCAGGCGACCGCGCATGACGTGCCGAAAGGATCGAGCGTCAAGATGCGAGGCCAGGTCGCCACGATGCAGAGCGCGTATCAGCAGCTCTATGTCGGCCTCGCCTTCGCGGTCGTGCTCATCTACCTGCTGATCGTCGTCAACTTCCAGTCCTGGGTCGATCCGTTCGTGATCATCATGGCGCTGCCGACGGCACTCGCCGGCATCGTCTGGATCCTGTTCGCGACCGGCACGACGCTCTCGGTGCCCGCACTCACCGGCGCGATCATGTGCATGGGCGTCGCGACCGCGAACTCCATTCTGGTGATCAGCTTCGCGCGCGAGCGCCTGGCCGCCGGCGCCGACGCCTTCACCGCGGCGCTGGACGCGGGCAGCGGCCGGCTTCGGCCGGTGATGATGACGGCGCTCGCGATGGTCATCGGCATGCTGCCGATGGCGATCGCGCCGGGACAGAACCAGCCGCTCGGACGCGCCGTCATCGGCGGCCTGCTGTTCGCGACCTTCGCCACGCTGTTCCTGGTGCCGACGCTGTTCCGCGTGGTGCACCGGCACGACCGACCGAAGGCGGCACCTTCACCTGACGCAACGGCTGTTCCGGCCAATGCCTGATCGATCGGAGAACGGCATGAGCACCGAACAGAGGCCCAAACAGATGCCCAACCTGCGCCGGATTCAGCTGATCGGCCTCGCCGCCTTGGCGCTGGCGGGCGTCGTCGCCGCCAGCGGTCTGATCGGCCGCGCGCATACCAAGCAAGCGCTCGCGCAATGGTCGCAGGACCAGGCCGTTCCGACCGTCACGCTGGCCAAGATGGAGCACGGCGCGGCGACGCAGAAGCTGCTGCTGCCCGGCAATGTGCAGCCTTACGCCAAGGCGGCGATTTTCGCGCGCGTCAGCGGCTATCTGAAGAGCTGGCAGACCGACATCGGCGCGAACGTAAAAGCCGGTCAGGTGCTTGGCGTGATCGACTCGCCCGACCTCGACCACCAGTTCGACCAGGCCAAGGCCGATCTCGCGACGGCCAATGCCAACGCGCAGCTCGCCACGCTGACCGCCAAACGCTGGCAGGCGCTGGCGACGACGCAGGCGGTCGCGCAGCAGGCCGTCGACGAAAAGAACGGCGATCTGGCCGCGAAGAAGGCGACCGCCGACGCCATGCAGGCGAATTTGCATCGGCTGGAATCGCTCGAGACGTTCAAGACGCTCGTGGCGCCGTTCGACGGCGTCGTCACCGCCCGCAACACCGATGTCGGCGCGCTCATCAATGTCGGCGCGAGCGGCGTCGCGGGCCAGGAACTGTTCGAGGTCGCCGACCTGCACAAGGTCCGCATCTACGTCCAGGTGCCGCAAGCGTTCACCGGTGCGCTGCGTCCCGGACTGCAGGCAACCTTCGACACGCCGCAATATCCGGGCGAGCATTTCGCCGCGACGCTCACCGCCGCGTCGAGCTCGGTCAACATGAATTCGCGCAGCATGCAGATCGAGCTGCAGGCCGACAATACGGACGGGCGGCTCGCGGGCGGCATCTATTGCGAAGTCAACCTGCAGATCCCCAGCGATCCGAATGTCGTGCGCGTCCCCGCGACGGCGCTGGTGCCGGTCGACAGCGGCGCGCAGGTCGCCGTGGTGGGCGACGACAACAAGGTGACGATGAAGCCGGTCAAGCTCGGCCGCGACTTCGGCGACAGTGTCGAAGTGGTCGCCGGCCTTACGGCCAACGACCGCGTGATCGACAGCCCCCTCGAGACTCTGCGCACCGGCGACACGGTGCGCCTCGCCGCTCCCCCCGCCGCCGCTTCGAACACGAGTCAGGCGAGCACCGGCGGACCCGCGAACGCGCCTGCACCGAAGGCGAACTGAACCCATGAAGCTGTCGCGTTTCCTGCTCTCCGGCGTCGTGCTGTCGCTGGCCGCGTGCAATCTGGCGCCGGACTATCACGCGCCGCCCGTCGAGGTGCCGACCACCTACAAGGAGGCGGGGCCGTGGCAGAAGGCGCAACCGTCCGATGCGCTGCCGCGCGGCGCATGGTGGGCGTCGTACGGCGACGAGACGCTCTCGGCGCTCGAACCGCAGATCGAGGCGGCGAATTTCGATCTCGCGGCAGCCGTCGCCCGCTATGACCAGGCGCGCGCCTTCGCCGTCCAGGCGCAATCGGGCGAGTATCCGCAGGTCAACCTGAACGCCAGCTTCTCGGCCAACAAACAGTCGGCGACCAGGCCGCTGCGCGGCGCCGCGTCGCCGACCACCTACGGTGCGAACCAGCTCGGCGCCAGTGCCAGCTACGAGGTCGATCTGTGGGGCAAGATCCGCAACGCCGCGGCGGCCGGGCGCGCCCTGGCGCAGGCGAGCGCCGCCGATGTCGCGTTCGCTCGCCTCAGCCTGCAGACGGAACTCGCCACCGACTATTTCTCGCTGCGCGGACTCGACGCCGACGCGAAGCTGCTGAACGAGACGGTTGTCGCCTACCAGAAAGCGTACGACCTCACCAGGCAACTGCTCAGCGGAAAGATCGTCGCCGACATCGACGTCTCGCGTGCCGAGACGCAGCTCCGGATGGCGCGCGCGCAAGTGTCCGACGTTGCGGCAAGACGCGCCCTGCTCGAACACGCGATCGCGAGCTTGATCGGCAAGCCCGCCAGCGAGTTCTCGATTCCGGTCAAGGTGCTGGCATTCAAGCTGCCCGCCGAACCGGCGGGCGTGCCGTCGGTCCTGCTGCAGCGCCGGCCCGACATCGCGGCCGCCGAACGCAACGTGATGGCGGCCAATGCCGAGATCGGCGTCGCGCGCGCCGCCTTCTATCCGTCGATCTCGCTCGGCCTGCTCGGCGGCACCCAGTCGACCGGATTAGGTCTGCTCAGCGCGTCGAACAGCTTCTGGTCGCTCGGCCCCAGCATCTCCATGCCGCTGTTCGACGGCGGCAACCTCGAGGGACAGGAATCGGGCGCCTACGCGAAATTCCGCGAAGCCGGCGCGACCTACCGGTCGACGGTGCTCGGCGCCTTTCAGCAGGTCGAGGACAATCTCGCGCTGCTGCATTGGCTCGGCCAGGAAGCGGTGGACGAGGACGCGGCCGTGAAGGCCGCGCAGCACACGCTCGACCAGGCATTCACCCTCTATCGCCAGGGTACCACCTCGTATCTCGAAGTGGTGATCGCGCAGACCGCGCTGCTGCAGGCGCAGCTGACGGCGCTCGATCTTCAGACGCGCCGGTTCAGCGCAAACGTCGCGCTGGTCAGCGCCGTCGGCGGCGGTTGGGACGTCGCCAGCCTGCCGACCGAAGACGAAGTCCTGCAACTGGCCCCGAACTCGCTGGAGACGAATGCGCCGGCGCAGGCGAAGAGCGGCATCATCGGAAAGGTCGGGCACTGGCTCGGACTTTCATCGAGCAAGTGACGACCCTGTCCATCAAGATTTGAAAAAGAGCGAAAACTTGTCGAGTTCCGAACTGAGTCGAAGGATGCCGGACTGCTCGCGCTTCGAGTCCGAGCCGCGGGCGATCCGCGACACGTTCGGATATTGGAATCGCCTGCGCGGCGACAGGCTCATGCCGGCCAAAGCCGAACTCGACGTCGTCTGCAAAATACCGCACTGCGTCGCGAGCCTGTTTCTCGTCGACGTGCGACCGGTGCCGCCCAAATTCGTCGTGCGCCTGGCCGGCAGCCTCGTCGAATCGCGACTTGGCGTCACCAAAGGCAATTCAATCGAGGACCTGAAAGCAGGGCGCGAACTGTCCTCGATCCTCGAACAATATGAGCGCGCCTTCGAAAGTCGAATGCCGGTGATGTGCGAGCACAGCTGGACACGATCGGGTGATCGCCCGATCCGCTATCGCCGGCTCCTGCTGCCGCTCGGCGCGGACGAAGTGGTTACGTCGTTCCTGGCGTGCGTTTCGTTTTTCTCGTGGGAAGACAATTTCCCGAAGCGCCGGCTGATTTAGCGATCCACCATCGCCCGGCTCGTCGACGCGGCAACGTACTGGCAGCCCTGTTCCGAGGAGGACAGACATGACGATTTTGAGGCGACAGAGTCTGGAAGGCACCGGCGGCGGCAGCATCTCCGCCGCAGCGAGCATCGCATCGACGATGACGCACAAATACCGCCTGTCGCAGGGTCCGACGCAGAGCTTCCCCGGCGGTACCTTCCGGCTGGCCTCGCAGCGCGAGTTCCCGATCTCGGCGACGATGGCGGGCGCGATGCTGACCCTGAAGCCCGGTGCGAGGCGCGAGCTTCATTGGCATCCCAACGCCAATGAATTCCAGTACTACGCAAAGGGAAAAGCGCGGATGACCGTGTTCGGTTCGGATGGCGGTTCCGAGCGGGTCGAATTCGAGGCCGGCGATGTCGGCTACGTGCCGCTCGGGTATGGCCACGCGATCGAGAATATCGGCAGCGAAGACCTGCTCGTCATCCTGACGTTCGACAGCGGCGACTATCAGGAGATTTCGCTCACCGACTGGCTGTCGCAGACGCTGCCGAGCGTCCTGGCCGCCAATTGCGTCGCGCCGGATTCGACCTTCGCCAGTTTCCCGAACGAGAATCTATTCATCACGATCGAAACAAGGGATGACCCTCAGCCTGTTCCGAGGCTTTGATAGGTCGCCGCGATCAGCGCGTCGCAACGGTCGCCGAGCGCGGCACCGCTGCACATGAAGTTGGGGCTGTAGGAAAACGCGATCCGCGCCTGCGGATCGGCGAAGCCGAGCGAACCGCCCGCGCCCGGCTGTCCGAACGTATCGGCACCTCGACCGAAATTCACCGCCGGCGGCTTGTTGAGCATGAAGCCGAGCCCGTAGCGGAACGGACGTTCGGTCAGGCCGCACGGCTCGTCCCAGCGCACGCGGCGAGCGTCGGCAAGGATCTCGGGCGAGAGCAATTGCACGCCGTCGAGCGTGCCGCCCGCGGCCAGCAGCGCGTAGATGCGGGCGATGGCGCGTGCGTTGCCGTGGCCGTTGGCCGACGGAAAAATACCGCGGCGGAATTCGTCGCTGTTGAAGAAGTCGGGCGTGCGCGGCATCGGCCGCCAGGCCTTGCCGAGCTTGCTCTCGGGATCCGCGATCGCGTTCAAGGTGGCGCTGCCGGGATTGGGGATCAGCGGTGCGACGCGCGCGATGGCTTCGTCGTCGAGACCGAAGCGGTAATCGAGACCGAGCCTGTCGGCGAATTCCTCGCGCCAGTAGCGGGCGACGTCGCGGCCGTCGACGCGACGGACCAGCTCGCCGAACAGCACGCCCGCGGTCATCGAGTGATAGGCGCCGCGCGTGCCCGGCGCCCAGACCGGCGCCTGGATTTCGAGCGCGGCGACCTGCGCGTCCCAATCCATCATCGAACCCGCCGGGGCGTGTTCGGCATAGATCAGCGCCGCAAGGCCCGCGAGCAGCTGTTCGACCGTGATGTCCGCCTTGCCCGCCTGGGCGAAACCCGGCCAGTAGCGAGCCACCGGCGCCGCCAGCTCGATGCGGCCGCGATCGACCAGCTGCAGCACGCACAGCGCCGCCATCGCCTTGCCCACCGACATCATGCAGACGATCGTGTCCTGTTCCCAGGCGCGACCGGTCGCCGGATCGGCGATACCGCCCCACAGATCGACGACCTTGCGTCCGTTCTCATAGACGCAGACCGCGGCGCCGACTTCGCCGCGTTCGGCGAGATTGCGCGCGAACGCGTCGGCGACGGGCGAAAAACGGTCGTTGGCAGTGCCCTCGATCATTCGGATTCGCCAGCGTCGAACCGCAAACCGAGTTTCTCGAAGTAAGGTCGCGCCTTGGCATCGACCGCATCCAGTTGCGCCGCCGTCGCGTCGGGAAACGCGATGTCGTTACGGTCGTGGACGCCGCCGCTGATGATCACCTGCAGCAGCCCTTCCTCTTCGCCGACATTGCGGAAGGCGCGGCAATAGCGTGGCGGCACCGAGATCGTATCGAAGCGCGACAGGCGCACGCGCTGCGCGCCCTGGTCGCCGAGCGTGAATTCGAACTCGCTCTGCAGGACCGTGAAGGTTTCCCAGGTGTCGCGGTGCGCGTGCAGCGACGGGCCGGTGCCGGGCGGGCACGCCGCGATCGTCATGGTCAGGCCACCGGCGTCGCGAATGGGTGCCTGATTGCCGAACGGCCCGTCCGTGTCGTCCTTGAGCGCGATCACCGGCAGCAGGCGGCGCGAAAAGATCAAGTCGGCGGCCGCTTGCGGCAGGTCGCTGTCACGCTGCGCCGCGATCGGCGTCAGCTGGTCGAAGCGCGCGATACGGCGCGCGACGTCGTCTTGTGTCGGTTCAATCGTGCGCATCGTGACCTCCTTCGAAAACGATATTCAGGCGACGCGCGTCATCTGAAATCCGCGGCGGCACGCCAGGGCGGAAGCGGCGCCGATTACGCCGAACACGACATTGGCGGCGAGCAGTGCGGTGCCCAGGCCGCGCGCGTCGGTGAAGACCGTATCGGTCAGCACGCCGATGAAAGTCGGTCCCAGCCCGACCGCGACCAAGGTCACGACGCAGAGAAAGATCGAGCTGATCATGCCGCGATATTCCGGCGGCGTCAGCATCTGGATGCCGGCCAAGCCTGCCGGTGATCCGGCGGAAATCGAAAACAGCAGGACGGCGAAAGCCGGCACCGCCACATTCAGGTTGCTGCTCGTGTAGAGGAACAGCGCCGCCACCGCCGACACGACGAGCGCGATCGCCATCGTGATGCAGGGCGCGCCGATGCGGCCGCGCGACTGCATCCAGTCGGTGACGAAGCCGCCGGTCAGACTGCCGAAGATTGCGGTGAACAGCGCGATGGTGCCGACCATGTAGCCGGCCTCGGCGGCGGTGAAGCCGTGTTCGCGCGCGAAGAAGCTCGGCGACCAGGCCGCCACCGTCTGCACCACCATGATCACCGACACGGCGGCGATGCCGAACGGCACATAGACGAAGAGATGGCGGCGCAGATAGGCCAGCGCCGGACCGGACCCGACCCGTTCGCCGGTCGCAACCCGCGCCGGTTCGCGCACCGTGGTCAGCATCAGCACCACGAGCACGAAGCCCGGCATGCTCGCGGCGAGGAACAGCATTTGCCACGGCACGAAATGACCCAGCAGCGGCAGGTCGATGCCGCCGCGCGGCGTCGCCCAGGTCAGGATCGCAGCGCCGCCGACATAGGCCGCGGTCTTGCCCAGCCCCGCCCCCATCGTGAACATCGAAATCGCGCGCGCCAGCCGCTCGCGCGCGAAATAGGCCGCGATCAGCGACATCGCGGCGGGCACCAGCGACGCCTCGCCCAACCCGACGGCGATGCGCGCCAGAAACAACGAATTGAACGAGTCGGCAAAGGCGCAGGCGGCGGTGGCGACGCTCCAGAAGAAGATGCCGACCGCGATCATGCGTTTGCGGTTCACCGAGTCCGCCAGCCGTCCCAACGGAATGGCGACGACACTGTAGAGAATGACGAAGCCGAGCCCCGTCAGCAGGCCGAGCTGCGTATCGCTGAGCCCGAGCTGCGCCTTGATCGGAACCAGCGCCAGGCTCATCACGAAGCGGTCGAGGAACGAGACGAGATGCGCGAACGCCATCAACAGCGCGACGTACCAGGCATAGGTGCTTGCGGCGGGACGTCCGGTACTGTCGAGCGCGATGCTCATGCGGCGGCTTCGATCAGCGCCGCAAAGCCGGCGCGCTGGAGGTCGGGAATGGTGATCGCGGCACGCGCCTCAAGATCGAAGGCGACGGTGGTCGCCAGCAAGGTTGCTTTGAGCACGCAATCATCGACGTCGAGCAGTTCGTGCCGGTGCGTCACGGACTTGCCGCCGATGCGGATCACTTCGCTCTGCACCCGAAGCAGGCTGCCGGCCTTGACCTCGGATTTATAGTCGATCTCGTGCCGCACGTCGGCCCAGCCCAGCCCGGTCTTGACCGTCTTCGCGGGCGACGCATTGGCGGCGGCGAAGAGGTGGTAGGTCGCGATGTCGAACACGGCGAGGTAATGCGGGGTCGAAAGATGCCCCATGACGTCGCACAGCCACGGATGCGCGACGCTGCGTGCGGTCTCGATCATATCGATGGACCTCGACGACTCACCGCGTCACGACCGGGCCCTCTTTTCGTCATGCCAGGGCCCCGGATCCCGTCCGGGACAGGCTTTGTCCCTGGCATCCACGCGACTGCGCTTTTTCCTTGCGGTGCGCACTGGCTTCGCACGGCGGCATCGCGTGGATGGCCGGCACGGAGGCCGGCCATGACGAGGAAAGCGGTCATATCGTTCGTCGCAAGATCACAGCGCGATAGAGCGTCAGCATGGTTCAGCCGCCATAGCCGTAGATTTCGCGCGCGCGCGACGCGCTGACCCAGCCTTCTTCGACGTCCTTGCGCACGCGGTCGCGGTCGCGTGCGGTGGGCGCGCCGTAGCCGCCGCCGCCGCACGACACCGACACGATCGTCTCGCCGGGCTCGACGCGGATCATGGCGCAGGCGGGAAGTTTTTCGAGCGTTCCGTCGCGCCGGCGCATGTGCTGGCGCGCGCCGCTGCCCTGGAGACCGCCGCGCACGCCCTTGGGCGCGTTGTCGGTACCGTCGCTGACATAGCCGACATCGATCGGGGCGCCGATCGGGCCGAATTCGACGCGCACCGAATGCGCGCCGCGCCATTGACCGGCGCCTTCCGTGTCGGCGATCAGGCTGCGCTCCTGCACCAGGATCGGCTGGTACAGTTCGGCAAGCTCGATCGAATCCTGGAAGCACATGCCGCCATTGCCGACATGCGCCGTGGTCAGCCAGGCATCGTTGCCGGCGCGCGCGGCGCCGCCGGTGAAGCCCAGAAACACCTGGTTGACGAAGCCGGCGCCGGTGCGCGGATCGACGCCCGAGAC
>JAQGIE010000095.1 GCA_028291365.1 Rhodospirillales bacterium | reverse complement strand
GTAGAAGAGCTGCAACGCCGCAATCACCACGGCCGCGTAGCAGATGATGTGGCGGATCTCGGTCGGCATGGCCGAGCGGTAGCGGAAATCGAGGCCGCGGTCGACAGCCGGCTGTCATCCGACTACTTCCTTCGCCGCCATGACACCCGGTGCACGCCTCCAAACGACCATCGAACTGCTGGACCTGGTTGCGGCCGAGCCACGCCCGGCCGACGCCACCGTATCCGCGTTTTTCCGCGCCAGACGCTTTATTGGCGCCAAAGACCGCGCCGCGATCGCCGAAGGCGTCTATCGCGCGTTGCGCCGGCGCGCCCGGCTGGGCTGGTGGCTCGGCCGATATGAACATCCTGCAACTGCGCGCGCCGTGGCGGTGGCGGACCAGATCGTCGGCGAAGGACGCGACGCCGATGCGGTCGCCGGCCTGTTCAACGGCGGGCGCTTCGCGCCGATGCCGCTCGATGACGGTGAACGCAGGCTGGTGCGACAGCTGGCGGGCCACACGCTCGACCATCCCGACATGCCCGAGACGGTTCGCGTCGAGGTTCCCGCCTGGGCCGAGCCGGGCCTGCGCGCCACGCTGGGCGCGCGCTTCGCGGCCGAAGCAGCGGCGCTGATCCCGGCAGCTTCGATCGACCTGCGCGTCAATGCGCTGAAAACGACGCGTGACGCGGCGCGTGCGCAACTCGTCGCCGATGGAATCCAGGTGTCGCCGACCGCGCTGTCGCCGTTCGGCTTACGCGTCGTCGGCCGTCCGTCGATCATGGCGCATCCGCTCTATCGCGACGGCGCGATAGAGATTCAGGACGAAGGTTCGCAACTGGTGGCGCTGCTGGTCGGCGCCGAACCGGGACATCATGTCGTCGATTTCTGCGCCGGCGCCGGCGGCAAGACGTTGGCGATGGCGGCATCGATGGCGAACAAGGGCCACGTCATCGCCACCGACGTGCTCGACAAACGCCTGCAGCGCGCCAAGCTGCGCTTTCGCCGCGCCGGCGCGCACAACGTCGAAACGCGCGCCATCACCGGCGAGACCGATCCCTGGATCAAGCGGCACAAGCAGCGTTTCGATCGCGTGCTGGTCGATGCCCCGTGCAGCGGCACGGGCACGTGGCGGCGGAACCCCGACATGCGCTGGCGCCAGCTCGGTCCCGGACTCGAAACGCTGGTGCCGCTGCAGGCACGCCTGATCGACAGCGCTGCAAGGCTGGTCAAGCCGGGCGGGCGGCTTGCCTACGCCACCTGCTCGGTGCTGAACGACGAAAATGCCGCGCAGGTCGAACGTTTCCTGCACGATCATCCCGACTTCCGGCTGGTACCGCTGGGCGAGATCTGGCCCGCCACGGTCGGCGGTACGCCGCCGCGCGACGAGCCCTATCTCTCGCTGACGCCGGCGCAGGACGACACGGACGGATTCTTCACCGCAGTGGTGGAGCGAACCGCGTGATCTATCTGCGCGCTGCATCGCCCGATGACGCGGCGCAGATCGCCACCATCGAACTCGACAATTACGAGCACGCCTATCGCGGACACGGGTTCGATGCATGGCTCGATCAGCAGACGATCGAGAAATATGTTCCGTGGTGGCGCGAACGGCTGCACGCCCTGACGCCCGGCGTCGAGATGCTCGTCGCGATGGACGGCGCGTTGACGGTGCTCGGCTTCGGACGTCTGGGCCCCGCTCGACACGGTCCGGCCGACGGCGCCGGCGAATTCCAGAAGGTCTATGTGGCGCGCAAGGCGCACCGGCTTGGCGTCGGTCGCACGCTGATGGGCGCCATGGCGGCGCGTCTGCACCACCTCGGCTACCAACAGGCGCGGGTCTGGGTGCTGACCTCCAATCAACCAGCACGCCGCTTTTACGAGCAGATCGGCGGCGAGCTGGTCGACTTCACCTATGACGAGCTGTTGGACGACGGCACCGTGCTGCCGCATGTCGGCTACGGCTGGCGCGATCTCGCAGAGTTGTACAAACTCGTCCCGTCATGAGCGTGCTCATCCGTCCAGCCGGCCCGGCCGACGCCGAAGACATCGCGCGCGTCCAGTATCTAAGCTGGCGTTCGACCTATGACGGGTTGCTGACGCCGCGCTCGCTTGCCCGCGTCGGTTCGATGTGGGGCGCGGCGCATTGGCGCGCGACGCTCGAACGGGTCGATGACGTGGTCGTGCCGCTAGTGGTCGAGACCCAGCATCACGGCATCGTCGGCTTTGCCACCTGCGGTCGCCAGCGCGGCCGGTTGCCCTTCTACGCCGGCGAGATCTACACGCTCTACCTGCTGCCGACGGCGCAGGGACGCGGCTACGGCACGCAGCTGATGGTGTCGATGGCGCGGGTGATGATGGCCCGCGATTTGCGTTCTGCGATGGTATGGGCCCTGTCCACCAACCATGTCGCGCGCCGCTTCTACGAACGGCTTGGCGGCCGCCCGATCGGCGACCGCACCGGTCGCCTGTTCGGCGAGCGCGTTCCGGAAGCCGCCTATGGCTGGCCGGATCTCGCCGTTCTCGCCTGGATGCAGCCGCAGAAGTGACCGGCACGTGACGGGCGGCGCATGACCACCACAGCGCTGTGGACCATCCTGCTGCTGGTGGGATCCAACGTGTTCATGACGGCCGCCTGGTACGGCCATCTGAAATACGGCGACCGGCCGTTGTGGCTGGTGATCCTCGTGTCCTGGGGGATCGCCTTTTTCGAATACTGCCTGCAGGTGCCGGCCAACCGCATCGGCTATCACGACTTCACCGCCGGCCAGCTCAAGACGATCCAGGAAGTCATCACCCTGCTCGTCTTCGCCGCCTTCTCGGTCCTGTATCTCGGCGAGGCGCTGACCTGGCGCCATCTCGGCGCGTTTACCTGCCTTGTCGGCGCGGTGCTGTTCATGTTCGCCGACAAGCTGTAAGCACCCCCGGCATGGCCGACCCAATCCATGCCGACCGCATCCTCATTCTCGATTTTGGCAGCCAGGTCACGCAGTTGATCGCCAGGCGCCTGCGCGAATCGGGCGTCTATTGCGAGATTCACCCGTTCAATGCCGACGAGGCACGCATCCGCAGCTTCGCGCCCAAGGGCGTGATCCTGTCCGGCGGCCCTGCCTCGGTGCTCGAGGCCGGCGCGCCGCTGCCGACCCCGGCCGTCTACGATCTCGGCGTGCCGGTGCTGGGCATCTGCTACGGGCAACAGGCGATGTGCCAGCAGCTCGGCGGCAAGGTCGAGCTGGGCGACACGCGCGAATTCGGCCGCGCCTTCGTCGACATGCGCGAAAGCAGTGCCATCGCCACCGGCGACTGGAAGCCGGGCGAACGCCAGCAGGTGTGGATGAGCCACGGCGATCGCGTCACCGCGCTGCCGCCGGGCTTTCGCGTCCTCGGCAACAGCGAAGGTGCGCCCTACGCCTTCGTCGCCGACGAGGCCCGCCGCTTCTACGGCGTGCAGTTCCATCCCGAAGTCGTGCACACGCCGCACGGCGCGCAGCTCTATCGTGCGTTCACGCACGACATATGCGGCTGCAAGGGCGACTGGACGATGGCCGCCTACAAGACGCAGGCGATCGAAAAACTGCGCGCCCAGATCGGCACCGGCCGCGTCATTTGCGGCCTGTCCGGCGGCGTCGACAGCGCCGTCACGGCGGTGCTGCTGCATGAAGCGATCGGCAGCCAGCTGACCTGCATCTTCGTCGACACCGGGCTGATGCGCGCCGGCGAGGCCGACGAAGTCGTCACCTTGTTCCGCGACCACTACAACATCCCGCTCGTGCACGTGAATGCGGGCGACCTGTTCCTCGGCAAGCTTGCCGGCGTCACCGATCCCGAAGCCAAGCGCAAGACGATCGGCGGCCTGTTCATCGACGTGTTCGATGCCGAAGCGGCCAAGCTCGGCGGTGCCGATTTCCTGGCGCAAGGCACGCTCTATCCCGACGTGATCGAAAGCGTGAGCTTCACCGGCGGTCCTTCGGTGACGATCAAGAGCCATCACAATGTCGGCGGCCTGCCCGCGCGCATGAAGCTCAAGCTCGTTGAGCCGCTTCGCGAGCTATTTAAAGACGAGGTGCGTGCGTTGGGCCGCGAGCTCGGTCTGCCCGAGATCTTCGTCGGACGTCATCCCTTCCCCGGGCCGGGTCTCGCGATCCGCATTCCGGGCGACATCACGCACGAGAAACTCGACATCCTGCGCAAAGCCGACCGCATCTATCTCGAAGAGATCCGCAATGCCGGTCTCTACGACGCGATCTGGCAGGCTTTCGCGGTGCTGCTGCCGGTGAAGACGGTCGGTGTGATGGGCGACGGCCGCACCTACGACAATGTGTGTGCGCTGCGCGCGGTGACCTCGACCGACGGCATGACCGCCGACTACTTCCCCTTCCCGCACGAATTCCTCGGCCGCGCCGCGACGCGCATCATCAACGAAGTGCGCGGCATCAATCGGGTGGTTTACGACATCACCTCGAAGCCGCCGGGAACGATCGAGTGGGAGTGAGGGGAAAAGCGCCGTTCTAAGTACGCACGGAGCTACCCAACACAGCGTCATCCGCTGGCGGATGAAGTTGCAGGAACGCGGCTGCGGCGTCACGGGCACGTGCCGCGATTTCGCGGGGCTTCGGTCGCTCGGCGACGCCGAGCAACAGGCTGACCATCAAATTGCCCAAGAGCAGCCCGCCGAACTGTTCGGCAAATTCGGCGGGGCGGCCCTTGAGCAGTCCGGCCGCCTGAGCCTGGGCCATGATTTTACGCAAGGCGGCACGGCCCGTCTCGCGCCCTATGGAATCGAGCGCGCGCGCCACTTCGGGCGCGTGGACCGCCTCGGCGATCGCCAATCGGAATACCGCAATGACCGTTGGATCGCTTATCTCGCGGACGAGCTGCGTTCCGAAGGAAGCCAGCACGTGCGCGAAGGTCTCGCGGTCGCCCGGCGCGGGCAGGTCAGCGGGCACCTGCAGTCGCGCGGCGCGCTCGCTGATGCATGCGATCAGCATTTCCTGCTTGTTGCCAACCTGCGCGTAAAGCTCTCGCTTCGAAACACGCGCGCGCGTGGCGATCTGCAGCATACTGGCGGCTGCGTAGCCACTCTCCATGAACGCCGCGAAGGCCGCCTCAAGGATGCGCCCGCGCATCGCGGTTTCATCGCCGTCTTCCTGGCGCCGTTTTGACGTCGATGCCCTAGCCATCATCCTCTCCCTTGACACTGGTACCGCATAGTACCATACCACGAGAAGCCGGTACCCAATGGTACCAAGCGTACTACTACGTCGTACCACTCGTTCGCGCCCGACTCCAAGGTCTGGCGGCGCGAGCACGCCATCGCCGACGACGCCAACCTTGCGGCGCCAGGCCGTGAGAAGGCCCGTTCCGCCGCCGCCAGCCGCGTGCCGGCGTAACCCTCAGGGAGAGAGACGCTCATGCTGCCGCAACTCTACTTTTTCGTAAGCATCGCATTCAGCTTCATCGCGTGGGGAATCGTCACCGCCCGATACATCTGGCCGGAACTCCGCCTCCGGCAACGGGCCGAAGCGTTGCGGCCTCTGCTCATCCTGCACAGCTTCCGCTTCATGGGGTTGGTATTCCTGATCCCAGGCGTCGTGTCGCCTGATCTGCCGTCTGCCTTCGCACATTCCGCGGCCCACGGAGACGTCATTGCGGCGACACTCGCGTTGCTTTCGCTGCTATCGCTGCAACGTAGGGCCGGCGTTGTCATTGCATGGATCTTCAATCTCTGGGGCTCAGTCGATCTTCTGAACGCTTTCTACCAGGCGAATAACGCCGGGCTGTTGCCGGGCCAGTTGGGAGCCGCCTACTTCATTCCGACTTTCGTTGTGCCGCTACTGCTGATCACGCACGGACTCGCTTTCCGGATTCTTCTGCAACATCAGAATGAATTCGCAACGCGGGAAAGCCGGCACCCAGCATAGGCTGCGTGCGGTGACGTCGACCGACGGCGTGACCGCCGGCTACTTCCCCTTCCCGCACGAATTTCTCAGCCGCGTCGCGACACGCGTCATCAGCGATGTGCGCGGCATCAATCGGGTGGTCTAGGGTGACCCGGAGGTGACTACTTGCCCGTGAGAGACCGGCTCCTCATGTCCAAGCCAGAAGTTCACAGCGTTGAATGGAGCGCGGCATGAGCGACCTTTTGGAAGGTGCTGTTTGCGGAGTCGACGGATGCGCCCCCGCCGCATCGAATTACTTCGCACCGGCGACTGGCGCCAGAACGACGCTCGCCATCGAAGTGATCTCCGATGCCATCTGTCCCTGGTGCTGGGTTGCCAAGCGGCGACTGGATCGCGCGATCGCGGCGATTGCGTCGGATGTAACGGCATCCGTCACTTGGCGTCCCTTCGAGCTCAACCCAGAGATGCCCAAGACCGGAGTGGACCGGCGCGCCTACCGCTCGGCCAAGTTCGGGTCTTGGCAGCATTCCCAGGCGCTTGACGCGCAGGTCGCCGCGACGGGACGGTCGGAGGGGCTCGTGTTCCACCATGACAAGATGCAACGTACCCCGAACACCATCGACGCCCATCGTCTGATCCTGCTGGCCGGCCAGCAAGGCACGCAGGACGGCATCGTCGAGGGACTGTTCGCCGCCTACTTCAACGAAGGGCGTGACGTTGGCGACCCGGCCGTCCTGGCCGACGTCGGTGCATCGGCCGGGCTGGACCGCGCCAGGATTCTGGCCATGCTCGCGTCGGACGAAGGCCAGGCGGAGGTGCGCTCAGAGCTGCAGCGCGCCGTGAACCTTGGTGTGTCGGGTGTTCCGACCGTGCTCGTCGATGGCGTCCCCCTGTTCTCCGGCGCAATCCGCGCGGAATCGATGGAAGCCGAGCTGCGCAAGGCGGCCGGCCATGTCAGGGGCTGAGGCGCCGCTCAGGATCGCCGTCGCGGGCGGTTCCATCGGCGGGCTCTGCGCAGGGCTCGCCCTGCGCGGCACGGGCTTGGATGTGCAGGTCTACGAGCGCGCCTCCGGCCCGATGGAGACGCGCGGCGCCGGCATCGTCGTGCAGGGCGAACTGATCGACCTGTTACGGAGCCATGGCGCGGCCGCCTTGCCGACGACGCATTGCACGGTGCGGCGCTATCTCAGTCCCGAAGGCGGCGACGGCGAGGTGCAACGCGCGCCTCAGGACTTCACCTCGTGGGAGGCAATCTATCGCACGCTCGCCGCCGCCTTCCCCTCCGACCGCTACCATCGGGGCGCAACGCTCACGGATTTCGGCAACGACGACGGCGCCGTGCAGGCGCACATCGAAGGGCATGGGATGGTCGAGGCCGACCTACTCGTCGCCGCCGACGGCGCGCAGTCACCCACCCGCCGTCGCTTCCTGCCGGACCTGAACTCGACCTACGCCGGCTACGTCGCCTGGCGCGGCACGCTCGACGAGGCCGACGCGCCGCCCGATCTCGTGCGCTTCTTCGACGACGCGTTCACCTTCTCCGAGGCGCGCTCGGCCGGGCACATCCTGGTCTACTTCATTCCCGGTGACGGTGCCGACACCACACCGGGAAAGCGCCGCCTGAACTGGGTCTGGTACGTGGGTGTCGGCGAGGCCGATCTCCCCCGTCTCCTGGTCGATCGCGACGGGCGCCAGCATCACGCCTCGCTTCCGTTCGGCGGTGCACCGGACTCGGCTATCCGTGACCTCCGCGATCTTGCCCGGCGCGAAGTGCACCCGATGCTGGCGGCCTTGGTGGCTGCGACGCCCCAACCGTTTCTGCAGACGATCGTCGACGTGGTTCCGACGCGCACGGTATTCGGCCGCGTGTGCCTGCTCGGCGACGCGGCGTTCGTCGTTCGGCCACATACGGCTGGAGCCACTGCCAAGGCGGCTCGAGACGCGACGACCTTGGCGCGAGCGCTCAAGCGGGCCGGCCGGAACGTCGACGCCGGCCTGAGCGGGTTCGAAGAAATGCAGATCGAGTTCGGCCGGGGGCTGGTCGATTACGGCGTGGAGCTGGGGCGACGGTGGGCTACCTGAACGCGACGTGTTCTGACGGGGGAGAGGAGAGATCGCATGGCTGACGAGATCCGGAGCGGCGACTCCAAGGTGCGGGTCGTCCGATATCGCGCGCTGCAAGACGCGCCCCGCTGCGTTGCAGGCGATCGACCTGGACAGCGTGTCGGGCATGCAGCGCGCGGCGTGAACGCAGGCGGCAATTCTTCCGCTGCACCGCGCGCGCCCGGTTGAACACGGCGCTCGCGCGGTGCGAAGATCGGCGGCATGCACGCACCCAATCGCACCGGCGTCCTTCTTGCCGCACGCCTTCTGGCTTCGCTCGTCGCCCTGCCGCTGCAGCACGCGTCCGCTTCTGCGGTCGAGAAGCGCGTCCAGGTCGAGAACGACGAGTTTCTCGTGTCATGCGACGCGGGTCCGATCGCGACCGACTACACGGCGGAGACCGAATCGGGCGTGAAGCCGAACGGCAAGTACGCGACCCAGCGCGGCGCCAACAAGGGATTGATCAGCCTGATGGACCAGGGCGGCCGGAAGACGAAAACATTCGTCGTGCCGCACCAGCAGATCCTCGCCCTCGTCCAGGTGAAGCTCGACGCCACGATCCTGGAGCGGACCGACCTCGTGTTCACCGCGAAGACGCTGATCGCGGTGCATGTCTCGACGGCGAACGCGGGCATCTTCACAGAAAGCGAAGTCTATCCCCTACCGGTCGGCGCGAATGGCGAGGTCGAAA
Source organism: Rhodospirillales bacterium (assembly GCA_028291365.1). Taxonomy (GTDB): domain Bacteria; phylum Pseudomonadota; class Alphaproteobacteria; order BOG-932; family Roseiterribacteraceae; genus Roseiterribacter. The sequence goes on along the minus strand of JAQGIE010000095.1, from coordinate 750 downwards.
AAAGCCTCGTGCGCAACGAAGACGTGGTGCAGATGCTGACGATCGGCCTGGCGTCCTACCGCGAAAACAAGTGCACGCCCTGAGCTGAGCGTCGCCGAGCTGACCGTCGCCGCGCGCCGCTACGCGCGCGTCCTCTTCGGCCGCTCGACCGCGCGCACTTTGCCGCTCTTGCCGCCGCCGCAGAAGAAGCTGTCGCCGCCGGCTTCCAGCCCCGACACGCCGACGCCATCCGGCATTTCGAGACTCTCCAGCACCTCGCCGGTTCGCGGATCGAGGCGCCGCAACTCGCTCTCGTCACCTTCCCAGGTGCCGTGCCAGAGCTCGCCGTCGACCCAGGTGACGCCGGTGACGAAGCGGTTGGACTCGATCGTGCGCAGGATCGCGCCCGTTTCGGGATCGACCTGGTGGATCTTGCGGTCCCGGTACTGCCCCACCCAAAGCGTCCCTTCGGCCCAGGCCAGTCCCGACCCGCCGCCGCCGGGCGACGGAATCGAGGCGAGCACCTTGCCGGTGTCGGGATCGATTTTCTGGATCTGACTCTCCGCGATCTGAAACAGGTGCCGCCCGTCGAACGCCGTTCCCGCATGCGCAGCGGCGTCGATCGAGCGCAGCACCTTCCCGTCTGCCGGGTCGAGTTCGTTCAGCTTGTCGCCGGACGCAAACCAGACGTGCTGCCCGTCATGGGTGACGCCATGCACGCCCTCGACGCCGGGAAAGGGTCCGTACTCACGTACGATTTTGGCGGCTGAT
>JAQGIE010000160.1 GCA_028291365.1 Rhodospirillales bacterium | reverse complement strand
ATCTGACCGTCGGGAAAGATGACCTTTACGAACACGACCGCGCGATACGGATAGGTGGTCGATCCCGTGCCGACAAAGCTGATTGTCATTACATCCCCTAAAACCAGGACATAACTGTAATATGAGTCTCTGGGGCGCGCCACGCGATTTCGAGGGACTGCGGCTTGCTCAGGCGACTGCCTGCCCTTATGCCATTGCGATCGTTGGGTTATTGGTGGCGTTTCTCGGGACGGCAATGAAACGAGACGAGATGATCCCGCCGAATTGGGCTCAAGCCGCAGCAGACCGCGGCGTCGGATTACAACTCCGTCCGGGCATGTCGATAGCCGAGATCGAACAGCGCCTCGGGGAGCCGACGGTGCGCCGCAGCAACGCGCTCGGACAAATCGTCGAGTATGTCTTCGCCGCGCCGCGTATCGATTGCGTGATTGAGCAAGATGGCGACGCTACGCCGGAACACCGTCTCATCGCCGATCTCCTCCTGACGGTGGACTTAGACGGAACGCTGCGCCTGCTCTCGGAAAATCCCAACCCCTTCGCCTTTGATGCGACGCGGCTTGCTCGCGGCAGCGCAATGCGTATCCGCGAAGCGACGATTCGTGCGGGTCCGGGCCAGTGGGTCCGTCTGCCGGCAACCGATCGTTCGAACTAGTCGTCCACGATCAACGCGCCTCACTTCCCCGTCGCAGCCTTCCACACGACGTGCGTCCAGGCGCCTTCCGGTTTCTTCGTAATCACCGGATCCGACTTGCCGCCCAACAGGATCTCGACGGTGCGGTTGGCGTCTTCTTCGCGCAGAAAGCCGAAGCCCTCCTTGGGCGCGGCGGCGAGCTTGGCGACTTCGGCCAGCATGCGTTTTTGATGCAGCTCGGTCTGTGCACCCGACGCGTCATTGTCGAGCACGATCTTCACCGCCTCATCCTGATGCGAAAGCGCGTAGTCCCAGCCCTGCAAGGTCGCTTTGACGAAACGCGCCAGACGATCGCGCGTGGTTGCATCGGCGATCTTGGGCTCGAGCGCGTAGAGCCCGTCTTCGAGCATCGCGACGCCCTGCTCCTCGTAGCCGAAGACAGCGAGCTGGTCGGGCTTGAGGCCGGCATCGAGCACCTGCCCGTACTCGTTGTAGGTCATGGTCGAAATGCAGGCGGCCTGTTTCTGCAGCAGCGGATCAACGTTGAAACCCTGCTTCAGCACGCGCACGTCGGCGTCACTGCCCGAGACCTTGTAGCCGAGCCGCTGCATCCAGGCGAGGAACGGGAACTCGTTGCCCGAGAACCAGACGCCGAGCGTCTTGCCCTTGAGATCCTGCGGCGTGGTCACGCCGGCATCCTTGCGGCAGGTCAGCATCATGCCCGACCGCGCGAAGATCTGCGCGATGTTGACCAGCTTGACGCCCTTCTCGCGCGCCGCGAGCGCCGCCGGCATCCAGTCGACGATGACGTCGGCGCCGCCGCCCGCGAGCACTTGCTCGGGACTGATGTCGGGCCCGCCGGGCCGGATCGTGACGTCGAGCCCGGCCTCTTTGTAAAAGCCCTTGGCCAAAGCGACGTAGTAGCCCGCAAACTGCGCCTGCGGCACCCATTTGAGCTGCAGCGTGAGCTTGTCGGCGGCGTGTGCGCTGGGGGCGCAAGCGATCAGGGCGAGCGTCAGGATCAGGCGGCGCATGTCATCCCCTCTTCAGCTCCGGTACGCCAGGCGGCGTTCGGCAAGCGCGATGATCGCATAAGAACCGGATCCGCACAGCGCCACGACGAAAATCATCGCCCAGACGCGGTCGATATTCATCCGCGCCGCTTCGGTCGCGATGCGAAAGCCCATGCCGACCGTCGGCGTGCCGAAGAACTCGGCCACCACCGCGCCGGTCAGCGCCAGCACCGAATTGACCTTGAGCGCCGCGAACAGGAACGGCAGCGATGCGGGAAGCTGCAGCTTGCGCAGCATCTGGCCGCGCGACGCGGCGAGCGACACCATCAGGTCGCGCTCGAGCGCGCCGACCGACTCCAACCCCGCGACCGTGTGAACGAAGCTCGGGAAAAAGGTCAGCGCCGCGACCACGGCAGCTTTGGATGGCCAGTCGAACCCGAACCACATCACCGCGATCGGCGCGATGCCGACGATGGGCAGCGCACCCGCGAGGCTCGCGAGCGGCACGAAGCCGCGACGCAGGAACGGCGAGCGATCGACCAGCAGCGCCGCGCCGAAGCCCGACGCGCAACCGATGCCAAGACCGATCAAGGTCGAATGAAAGAAAGTCTGGTTGAGATCGGCGAACAAGGTGCTGGGATCGGCGATCAGCGCCGCGAAGATCTCGGTCGGCGCCGGCAGCAAAATGCGCGGAATGTCGAACCCGACCACCGCCGCCTGCCACAGCAGCAGCACGGCGACGCCGAACAGCAGCGGCAGCGCGTTCCGTGTCACAGCCGCCCGCCGCGCGCGCGGATGACGAGGCGCTCGAGCAGCACGACCGCGCCGACACCGCTTGCCGCCAGCAGCGACGCCATCGCCAGCGCGGCCCAGATCTGCAAGGTCTGCCCATAATACGAGCCCGCGAGCAGCCGCGCGCCGAGTCCCGATTCGGCGCCGGTCGGCAATTCCGCCACGATGGCCCCGACCGTCGCGGCCGCGATCGCGACTTTGAGGCTTGGAAACAGAAAGCGCATCGCTGACGGCCAGCGCAGCACGGTGAATACGCGGCGCCGGCCGGCATCGTAGGTGTGCAGCAGATCGAGCTGCAATCGGTCGGGCGCGCGCAGCCCCTTGGCGACGCCGATGACGACAGGGAAGAAGCTCAGATAGGCCGAGATCACCGCTTTGGGCACGAGGCCGGTCAGGCCCGCTGCGCCGAACACGACCACGATCATCGGCGCGAGGGCGAGGATGGGCACGGTCTGGCTCGCCACGATCCAGGGCAGCAGCGCCCGGTCGAGCACGCGCACATGCACCAGCAGGATCGCCAGCAACAGCCCGATCGCGACGCCGAGCGCGAAGCCCGCGAGCATCGACGAGGCGGTGACGGCGGCGTGAAAGATCAGGCTGCGCTTGGAATCGATGCGCTGCCCCGCCGTGCTGTTCCAGAACTCGACCGCGATCTGGTGCGGCGCCGGCAGCAGCGGCTTGGCCAACGACATCGTCGCGAGGAGGTCGCCATTGGCCTGCGTCCAATTGAGCGCGACGGCGGCGGCGTACCAGAGCAGCAAGAGGATCGCGAGCGCGACGGCGATGGGAAGGGCGCGACTCTCTTTCATGCTCGCCCCGCTCCTTTTCTGTCACCCCGGCGAAGGCCGGGGCCCATGGTTTTGGCGATACGGCACCGTTCCGTATTGCCCCGCCAATAGGCCCCGGCCTTCGCCGGGGTGACAGAAGAGAAAACCGGGGTGACAGAAGAGAAAAAGGGTGACGCGGGCCGCTCACCCATAGGAATGCCCCGCACGCAGCGCGGTGCGCACGCGATGCGCGAGCGCGTGAAAGCTTGCATCGTCGCGAATGTCGAGGTCGCGGCCGCGCGGCAGGTCGCTTTCGATCACCTCGACGATGCGGCCGGGTCGTGCCGACATGACGACGATCCGGGAAGAAAGAAATGCAGCCTCCTCGATCGAATGGGTGACGAACAGCACGGTCAGATTGGTCGCTTCCCACAGCCGCAGCAGCCGCAGATTCAGCCCGTCGCGCGTGATCTCGTCGAGCGCGCCGAACGGCTCGTCCATCAGCAACAGGCTGGGCTGCAGCGACAGGGCCCGCGCGATCGAGGCACGCTGCTGCATGCCGCCCGACAGCTGCCAGGGAAATTTGCGCGCGAACGCGGCGAGGCCGACCGATTCGAGCTGCTGGCAGGCGCGGGCACGTCGCTCGTCCTTGGGCAGGCCAATGATTTCGAGCGGCAGGGTCACGTTGCGTTCGACCGTCCGCCACGGCAGCAAGGCCGGTGCCTGGAAGACATAGCCGTAGGCGCGCGCCAGGCGCGCCGCGTGCGGCGTCGTGCCGTTGACGAGGATCGTGCCGCCGGTCGGCTGCGCCAGGTCGGCGACCACGCGCAGCAGGCTGGTCTTGCCGCAGCCGGACGGACCGATCAGCGAAACGAAATCGCCGCGCGCGACGGTGAGGTCGATCTCCGACAGCGCCGCGACGTCGCCGAAAACGAGGTCGAGGCCGCGCGCTTCGACCGTGGTGTCACTCACGCGCGTGCTGCGCGTCCATCTGCAGCACCGCGCGCAACAGAACGTTGGCGCCCGCGATGACGTGTTCGGGCTCGGCTTTTTCGAGCTCGTTGTGGCTGAGACCCTTCTCGCACGGCACGAAGATCATCGAGGTCGGCGCGACGCGTGCGATATAGGCAGCGTCGTGGCCGGCGCCCGACACGATCTCCCGCGCCGGCGCGTTTTCGGCCGCGGCGGCCTGGCGCACCGCGTCGATACAGGCGGCATCAAATTTCACCGCCGGTGAATCCCAGACGCGTTCGACTTTGTGATCGAGCTGCAGCGCAGCCGCGATCTCGGGCAGCGCGCGGTCGAGATCTTCTTCCATCCTGGCCAGCACCGCATCGTCGGGATGGCGCATGTCGATGGTGAAGAAGACCTCGCCCGGAATGACGTTGCGGCTGTTGGGCCTGGATTCGATCAGCCCAACCGTGGCGACCGCGTCGGGCGCATGCGCCCAGCCGATCCTGTGCACCGCCTCGACCATACGCGAAGCGCCCAGCAACGCGTCGCGCCGCAACCGCATCGGCGTCGAACCCGCGTGGCTGTCGGTGCCGGTCACCGTCACCTCGTACCAGCGCATGCCCTGCACGCCGGTGACGATGCCGATGGTCTTTTGTTCGGCTTCGAGGATGGGACCCTGCTCGATATGGAGTTCGAAAAAGGCGCCGAACTTGTGGTCGCCGGCTTTTTTCTCGCCGCGGAAGCCGATCCGCTCGAGCTCGTCGAGAAAGTTCTTGCCGTCGCGATCGGTGCGCTCATAGGCGTAGCTCGGCGGGAACACGCCCGCGAACACGCCGGACGCGAGCATGGCGGGTGCGAAGCGGGAGCCTTCTTCGTTGGTCCAGTTGACCACTTCGAGCGGCGCGTTGGTCTCGTAGCCGCTGTCGTTCAAGGTGCGCAGCACTTCGAGCCCGGCGAGCACGCCGATGACGCCGTCATACTTGCCGCCGGTCGGCTGCGTATCGAGATGGCTGCCCATCGCGATCGGCGGCAGCGACGGATCCTTGCCGGGCCGGCGCGCGAACATGTTGCCGACCTCGTCGACCGTCACGGTGCAGCCCGCCGCGACACATGCATCGGCGAACCAGTGGCGCACTTGGCGGTCGAGATCGGTGAGCGTCAGGCGGCAGATTCCGCCTTTCGGCGTGCCGCCGATCTCGGCGGTCTCCATGATCGTTTCCCACAACCGGTCGCCGTCGACGCGGAGATTGGCGGCCGCGATGGTGCTCATTCCGCAACCTCGCCGATGAAGTTTGGCGACATTGGATTATTGGGATGCTCCTTCCACGTCCGGCGCGGCGCGGTCGCGGGCTGCGCCACCATCTCGATACAGTGATCGACCGGGCAGACATGAGCGCAGAGATTGCAGCCGACGCATTCCTCTTCGATCACCTCGTAGCGACGGAGGGCGCCGTCCTTGATCGCGGCAATCGACTGGTGCGAGGTGTCCTCGCAGACGACGTGGCACAGACCGCATTTGATGCAGAGGTCCTGGTTGATCTGCGCGATGGTCTGGAAGGACAGGTTGAGCTGTTCCCACTGGACGTAATTGGGCACGGCGCGGCCGACGAAATCGTCGATCGTCGCGTAGCCCTTGCTGTCCATCCAGTTGGACAGGCCGTCAACCATGTCATCGACGATGCGGAAGCCTTTGTGCATGGCGGCGGTGCAGACCTGCACCGTGCCCGCGCCCATGGCGATGAACTCGGCCGCATCGCGCCAGGTCGAGATGCCGCCGATGCCCGAAATCGGCATGCCGCGCGTTTCCGCGTCGCGCGCGATGTCGCCGACCATGCGCAGCGCGATCGGCTTCACCGCCGGGCCGCAATAGCCGCCATGCGTGCCCTGCCCGTCGACCGTCGGGGTCGGCGCCATGGCATCGAGATCGACGGTGCAGATCGACTGGATCGTGTTGATCAGCGACACCGCGTCGGCGCCGCCGCGCTTGGCGGCCCGCGCGGGCGCGCGAACGTCGGTGATGTTGGGCGTAAGCTTGACGATTACCGGCAGGCGCGAATGTTGTTTGCACCAGCGCGCGACCATCTCGACATACTCGGGCACCTGCCCCACCGCCGAGCCCATGCCGCGTTCCGACATGCCGTGCGGGCAGCCGAAATTGAGCTCGATCGCGTCGCATTCGGTGTCTTCGACCAGCGGCAGGATCTTCTTCCACGCCTGCTCTTCGCACGGGACCATCAGGCTGACGATCATGGCGCGATCGGGCCAGGCGCGCTTGACGGTTTTGATCTCCTGCAGATTGAGGTGCAGCGGCCGGTCGCTGATCAGTTCGATATTGTTGAAGCCGGCCATGCGGGTGCCGTTATAGGCGAGCGCGCCATAGCGGCTGCTGACATTCACGACCGGCGGATCCTCGCCGAGCGTCTTCCACACCACGCCGCCCCACCCCGCCTTGAAGGCGCGCACGACGTTGTATTCCTTGTCGGTCGGCGGCGCCGACGCGAGCCAGAACGGATTGGGCGAACGAACGCCGATGAAGTTGGTGCGCAGATCCGCCATCGTTCTATCTCCTGGAATCTGTGCAAGTCACCGCCCTACCCACGCAGCATTTGGTCGATCGCGCGCGCCGCGAGCTTGCCGTCCTGCACCGCACTGACCGTCAGGTCCTGTCCCTTCACGCAGTCGCCGCCCGCGAACACGTTCGGCAGCGAGGTGCGCCGCTCGGCGTCGACGCGAATGCGGCCGCCATCGAGCTCGAGCACCGATTGCGCATCCTGTGTCACCGGATCGGGCACGAAACACTGGCCGATCGCGGTCAGCACCAGATCGGCCTCGACGGTGTAGAATTCACCCGTGCCCGCGAGCTTGCCGTCGGCGCCCATCACCGTCCGTTGGAACTCGACGCTGCGCACATTTCCGTCCGTCGCATGCAGCCGGGCCGGGCGCGCCCAGTGCGTGATGCGCACGTCGTTGGTCTGGGCCCA
>JAQGIE010000151.1 GCA_028291365.1 Rhodospirillales bacterium | reverse complement strand
CCGGGGCGGCGGGCATCGGGCTACCCGGCGGCGTACGCGCCACCACGCCCGCGGGCGTCACCAGCCCCTGGCCGATGCTGGGCGTCCACATGCCGTCCTTCCAGGTGATGCGGAAACGTTCGCCCTGCGCGAGATAGACGCCGGTATCCTGCCAGCGCTGCTGCGCGTTGCAGACGAACTGGCTTTCGGACGCGGGCATCGACGAGAGACCGCAGCCCCCGAGCGCAGCCAGCACGGTCAGAACGAGGGCGAGCGTCGCGGCACGGTTCATGGTGCCGACGATCCTACAGTGAGGATGAAGAAAAGGTAGAGAGCGCGACCAGGAGAAGCGACGGTCCGGCCCCCGCTAGACAGCCCGAATTCGCCCGGCTATACGCCTCGCTCCCGCGAAAACGGGTAAGCCCGGGTAGCTCAGTTGGTAGAGCAGGCGACTGAAAATCGCCGTGTCGGTGGTTCAAATCCGCCCCCGGGCACCACTCCCCTTATTTGGTGTCCTTGTTTATTTGCTGTCCTCGGGCGGCAGCTCGGTCAAATCGACCGGGTCGGAATCGGGATCATCCTTCTGCACGACGTAGCGCTCGCCGAGCCAGCGCCCGAGATCGACGTCGGCGCAGCGTTTCGAGCAGAAGGCGCGCAGTTTCCCGCCCGCCGATTCCTTGCCGCAGACCGGGCATTTGCTCATGCCAGCAGCTCCGCGACGGGGCGGCCGCGACGTTCGCGCGCAAGTTCGACCAGACCGAATTTCGACATGGGCAACATCTGGGTCTCGACCGGGTCCCGCGCCAGGGCCGCCTGCAACGCGCGCTCGACCTGGCTGCGGTCGCGTGCGCTGCGCATCGAGACGAAGTCGACCACGATCAGCCCGCCGACATGGCGCAAGCGCAGCTGCCGCGCGATCTCGTCGGCGGCGGCGAGATTCGCATCCAGGAAGCTGCGCGTGCCGGCATCGACGTCGATCGCGGTCAGCGCCGTCACCGTCTCGATCACCAGCCGTCCGCCGCCCGCGAGCGGCACCACCGGTTGGGTCAGCGCCTCGATGGCGCCGTCGAGATCGCGCAGCGCGAAGAGCGGGGTCGGGTCGCGATAGGAATGAATGCGCTCGACCAGGTCGGGCGCGTGGGTGCGGGCCCAGGCGAGCAGGGCGGGGGCCCCGTGTTCGATCTCGATCCGGTCGATCGATTCCGGCGTTTCGGTCAGCAGCCGTTGCGGCGCCGCCGGCGCCGGCAACAACAAAGACGGCGTGTCGCCCTGAACCAGCGCGCGCCAGCCTTCGAGCAAGGCGCGGGCTTCGTGCAGGACCAGGGCCGGATCGGCGCTCGCCGCCGCGGTGCGCACGATCCAGCCACCCGTCAACGGCAGCAGCAGCCGCGCCAGACCGCTGCGGCCGGCATCGGGGAAGCGCCGCGAAAACCGCACGCCGTCGCTGCCCGGCAAGGCGATGACGAAACGCCCCGGCAACGATATGTCGGTCGACGCCTGCGCCGCCTTGTCGCCGACCGCGTCGCTTTTGATCTGCACCGTCAGCGGACCGTTCGGCACCGGTTCGGGACGCGCCATCGAACGCGTGCCGAGCAGCGCGCGCGAGCCGTCGGCGAGTTTGAGAAAATGACCGAGGCCGGGGCGGTGATGATCGGGCAGGGCGCGATGCACCGCGCCGACTTCGCTGGGCCGGTCGAGGCGATCGATCTCGATCGCGCACAAACGTCCGTCCTCCACCAGCGCGGCGCGCCGGTATCCGTCCGTCAGGTCGACGAACAGTTCGCGCGTCACCGGTCGAAACCCAGCCCGTTCAGCATCTGCCGTACGTCGTACAAAGAGAGGCCGACGACGTTCGTGTAGCTGCCTTCGAGAAAGCGCGCGAAAGAAGCGGCGTGTCCTTGGATGGCATAGCCGCCGGCCTTGCCGTTCCATTCGTCGCCGGCGAGATAGGCGTCGAGCTCGCGCATGTCGAGCCGTTTGAACGCCACCGTCGTCGTCACGAGGCGCTGGGCCAGACGCCCGTCGGGCGCGCGCAGCGCGATGCCGCCCAGCACGCGATGGCGGCGTCCGGACAGAAGTTCGAGACAGGTGCGCGCGGTGGCGACGTCCTCGGCCTTGGGCAGCAGGCGGCGTCCGACCGCGACGACGGTGTCGGCGGCGAGCACGAACGCATCGGCGCGCCGTGCACCGACCGCGTCGGCTTTCGCCTTCGCGACGCGCTGCGCGTAGACGGTCGGCAGCTCGTTCCGGTTCGGTGTTTCGTCGATTTCGGCCGGATCGACCGCGTCGGGTTCGAGTCCGATCTGCCGCAGCAGTTCCAGCCGCCGCGGGCTCGCCGACGCGAGCACCAGCGGCGCACGCTTGGTCACGACAATCTCATTTGAATCGAAATGTGATGCGGCCCTTGGTCAGATCGTATGGCGTCATCTCGACATTGACGCGGTCGCCGGCGAGAACCCGAATTCTGTTCTTGCGCATTTTTCCCGAGGTATGGGCGAGAACCTCGTGATCGTTTTCGAGTTTGACGCGGAACATGGCGTTGGGAAGCAGCTCGACCACCGTCCCGCTGAACTCGATCAGGTCTTCCTTCGCCATGCAGTTGCCAGCTGCGAACGGGTTGACGAACGGTCTAGATCACCCGGAGGCCGGCTTGGGTCAAGTTGTTTCACCGCCGAAACGTCGCCGGATCTTTCTCGCCAGCAGGTCGCGCACCGCGCGGTAGGCGTCCATCCGCTGCTCGCGATTGCCTTCGGTGCCGCTTGGATCGGGCACCTGCCAGCGCTCGACCGAGTCACCGCGCGCGCTGCGCGCCACCACTTCCGCGTCGTCACTGAGCGCGATCACGATGTCGAAATCGCCGAGCTTGAGTTCGTCGAGCGCGCGCGGCGGGTGGGGCGGGCCGGGCAAGCCGAGTTCGGCCAGCGCCGCCACCGCGAACCCGTCCATCTCGTCGCCGATCAGTCCCGCCGACGCGACCTCGACGGCGCCGGCGGCGCGCAGCAGCTGTTCGGCCATCGGCGAGCGTACTGAATTGCGGCTGCAGACGAAGAGAACCCGGCCCGGCCTTCGCGGATTCATGCGCTGGAACCCACGATCAGCACATAGATGAGCGTGAACAGCCGCCGCGCCGTGTCGAGATCGAACTCGACCTTGCCTTCGAGCCGCGCGCGCAACAGGTCGGCGCCTTCATTGTGCAGCGACCGCCGGCCCATATCGAGCGCCTCGACCTGGGTCAGGCTCTGCTGCTGGATGGCGGCGTAGTAGCTTTCGCACACGATGCGGTAGTCGCGCACGACGCGACGAAACGGCGTCAGCGACAGCGCGATGATGGTGACGGGCTCGTCGTTCTCGGTGCGGATGTCGAGCACGAGGCGGTTTTCGCGCACGCCGAGATGCAGCGTGTAGGGGCCGCCATCGTGATTGATCGGACGGAAATCGTTCTGCGCCTGCAGATCGTAGATGGCGACGGCGCGTTCATGTTCGATCTCGTCCGAGCGCTTCTCGAGCGTCGTCTCGTCCAGCACGATGCGCGCGATGCGGCCAGTCGGCTGGTTCATCTGCCGAGCCGGATGGCGATCGAACGCGCATGCGCCTGCAGCCCTTCGGCGTCGGCGAGCGTGATCGCGGCCGGACCGATGGCCCGCAGCGCGTCACGGTCGCAGCCGACGAAGGTGGTGCGCTTGAGGAAGTCGAGCACGCCCAGCCCCGACGAGAAGCGCGCAGTGCGCGCGGTGGGCAGCACGTGGTTGGGGCCGGCGACATAATCGCCCACCGCTTCGGGCGCGTAGCGGCCGAGAAAGATCGCGCCGGCATTGCGCACGCGTGCGGCCAGCGCGTCGGGATCGGCGACCGCGAGTTCGAGATGCTCCGGCGCGATCGCGTCGATCAGGCCAACCGAGTCGAGAACGTCGGCGACGAGAACCACCAGCCCGTGCGCGCGCCAGCTCGCCTCGGCGATGGCGCGACGGGGCAGGGTGGCGAGCTGCGCTTCGACCTCGCGCTCGACCGCGGCGGCGAAGGCCGCATCGTCGGTGATGAGGATCGCCTGCGCCGCTTCGTCGTGCTCGGCCTGGCTCAGCAGGTCGGCGGCGATCCAGGCCGGATCGTTGTCGCCATCGGCAACGACCAGAATCTCGGACGGGCCGGCGATCGAATCGATTCCGACCTGGCCGAAGACGCGGCGCTTGGCGGCCGCGACATAGGCGTTGCCGGGACCGACGATCTTGTCGACCGGCGCGATCGTCGCCGTGCCATAGGCAAGCGCCGCCACCGCCTGCGCGCCGCCGACGCGATAGAGTTCGTCGACCCCAGCCAGCTTCGCCGCCGCCAGCACCAGCGGATTGGCGACGCCGTCCGGCATCGGCACCACCATCACCAGGCGCGGCACGCCAGCGACCTTGGCCGGCAGCGCATTCATCAACACCGACGACGGATAGGCGGCGGTGCCGCCGGGCACGTACAGGCCGGCGGCGGCAACCGACGTCCAGCGCTGGCCCAGCCGAACCCCCGCCGCGTCGACCTCGTCGAGGTCGCGCGGACGCTGCTTCTCGTGAAAGGCGCGGATGCGGTCGGCGGCAAAGGCCAGCGCGTCGCGCTGCGCCGCCGGCACGTTCTTTTCCGCCGCGTCGATCTCGTCGCTGCCGACCCGCAGATCGGCGGCGGTGAGGTTCACCCGGTCGAACTTGTTGGTGGCCTCGAGCAGCGCCGCGTCGCCGCGCGCACGCACGTCGGCGATGATGGCGCCGACCACCGCATCGACGTCGTCCGAGGTCTCGCGCTTGTCATCCAACGCGGTGCGGAACGCGGCCCCGAAGTCCGCGTCGCGCGCGTCGAGCCTACGCATGCGCCGGGCTCCGCTCGCTCGCCTGGCGGAAGCGCTCGACCCAGCCGCCGATATCTTCCGGCCGCGTCTTGAGCGCCGTGCGATTGACGATCAGGCGCGACGTGACGTCGGCGATGCGCTCGACCTCGACCATCCCGTTGTCTTTCAGCGTGCGGCCGCTCGAGACGAGATCGACGATGCGCTGGCACAGGCCCAGCGACGGCGCCAGCTCGATGGCGCCGTTCAGCTTGACGCATTCGGCGGTGACGCCGCGCGCCGCGAAATGCTTGCGCGTGATGTTGGGGTACTTGGTCGCGACGCGCACATGGCTCCAGCGCGCCGGATCGTCGGTCGCCGACAGGTCGCTCGGCTCCGCCACCGACAGCCGGCAGGCGCCGATGCCGAGATCGAGCGGCGCGTAGAGATCGCCATAGTCGAATTCCATCAGCACGTCGTTGCCCGCGACGCCGAGCTGCGCCGCACCGAAGGCGACGAAGGTGGCGACGTCGAACGAGCGCACGCGGATGATGTCGAGCATCGGCAGGTTGGTCTTGAAGCGCAGCTGGCGGGACTCGTCGTCGTCGAAAGCGCGCTCGGGTTCGATGCCGACCGCGGCCAGCAGCGGACGCAGCTCGTCCAGGATGCGGCCTTTGGGCACCGCGAGGACGATCAGATCACCGGGCGGAGTCATACAAATTCCCCGCAAAAGCGGCGATCGCTGGGACCCCCGGCGCGCCGCTCGTCGTACGCCGGTGACGACGCCGAAATGGATCCCCGCCCCAGGAATGGTGTCACGGCTGGTCCGCGAGCAGATCGTGCCGCGGCTTCCGCGTCGTCGGCCACGGTTCGCCGAAATCCTGCAGCCGCGCGTCGAGCTTGTTCAATTTCAGGCGCAGCGCCGCGTCGCCGGCGAAGAGCAGGATCAGCTCGTCATGCTCGTAGCCGACCTGCAGCAGTTCGAGCATGCGCTCGCGCT
>JAQGIE010000099.1 GCA_028291365.1 Rhodospirillales bacterium | reverse complement strand
CCGCCGCCCGCGAAAGCGAATTCGAGATGTTCCATCTGCTCACCAGTTGCGAAAGCGCGACGGCGGTTCGTACAGGCCGCCGGACCAGCGCACGAGGTCCTTCATCGAGCGTGCCGCCAAAAGGTCGCGCGTCGCAAGTCGGGGATCGACACCGAGATCCTGCGGATAAGCGACCGCGCCTTTGGCGCGAAGCCGCTCGACCATCGCCTTGTCGCGGGCGCGGCCGACCTCGGTATAGCCCGCGACCCCACGGATTGCCTGTTCGCGCTCTTCCATCGTGTCGCACAGCAGCAGGTTGGCGATGCCTTCTTCGGTGACGATGTGCGTGCAGTCCTCGCCGTAGACCATTACCGGCGGCAGCGACAGGTTGAAATTCGCCTGCAGCTTCCAGGCGTCGAGCGTCTCGACGAACGTCGGGCTGAGATCGTCGCCGAAGGTCTCGACCAGCTGCACCACCAGCTTGCGGCCCCGCGGCATGCGGCCGGGACGGCGCTGCTCGCCGCCTGCCTTCATCCAGGCTTCGCTGGCGTGACGGCGGCCGCGCGACTCCGACCCGAAATTCGGCGCGCCGCCAAAACCGGTGACGCGCGTCAGCGTTGCGGTCGAGGAATTGCCTTCGAGGTCGATCTGCAAGGTCGAGCCGATGAACAGGTCGGAATAGTGACCGGCCAGCTGGCAGAAGATCCGGTTCGATCGCATCGAACCGTCGCGTCCGATGAAGAACACGTCGGAACGCTCGGCCGTGTAGGTCTCCATGCCGAGTTCTGACCCGGCGCAATGGATCGCTTCGATGAAGCCGGACTCGATCGCGGGAATCAAAGTCGGGCACGGATTGACCGACATGTAGCGACAGATCTTGCCCTTGAGGCCGAGATCGGCGGCGTAGGTCGGCAGGATCAGCTCGATGGCGGCGGTGTCGAACCCGATGCCGTGATTGAGCCGGGTGACGCCGTATTTTTCGTAGATGCCGCGGATCACCATCATCGCCATCAGGATCTGCACGTCGCTGATGACGGCGGGATCGCGCGTGAAGATCGGCTCGATGTAATGCGGCTTGGGCGCCGGCACGACATAGCTCACCCAGTCGCCCGGCACGTCGACGCGCGGAACCTTGTCGACGATGCGGTTGACCTGCGCGATCAGCACGCCCGAGCGGAACGCGGTCGCCTCGACGATGGCGGGCGTGTCTTCGGTGTTGGGGCCGGTATAGAGATTGCCGTCGGCGTCGGCCGCTTCGGCCGCGATCAGACTCACATGCGGAGTCAGGTCGCAGAAATAGCGCGAATAGAGTTCGAGATAGGTGTGGATCGCGCCGAGCTCGATCTTGCCCTGCCGCACCAGCTGGCCCAGCCGCAGCCCCTGCGGGCCCGAGTAGCAGAAGTCCAGCCGCTTCGCGATGCCGCGCTCGAACACGTCGAGATGCGCCGGCAGCGCGATGTTCGACTGCACGATATGAAGATCGTGCAGCTTGGCGGGCGACGCGGCGGCCAGCGCAGAGGCGAGGAAGTCGGCGTGCTTCTGGTTGTTGCCCTCGATGCAGACGCGGTCACCGGGCTCGATCACCGCTTCGAGCAGCGCGGTGGCGTCGGCGGAAGCGACGACCTTGCCTTTCGCCAGCGACGCGGCCCGGGCCAGTCGCGCACGATAGCGCTGGTCGAGCGTGTCCCAGCGCGGCCGCGCCGCGTCGATCATGTCCATGAACGGATCCGTTCGTGCCGTTGTTCAGGCATCGCAGTTCCCCTCATGCGGGATCTTAGGACCCCGCCGTTGCCAGCGTCGCTTGCGGGGCCTGCGCCCGGTCGAGCGCGTGATGGCGCGCCAGCATCGGCTTCAGCACGAACATCGCCAGGATGGCGGCGAGGAAATTCATCGCCGCGGTCGCGTGCAGCACGCCGGACCATGATCCCGTCGCTTCCATGATGATGTTGGCGAACGGCACCAGCAGCGCGCCGACGCCTTTGCTGCAGTAAAGCACGCCGTAGATCTTGCCGTAATTCTTGGTGCCGAACGTGTCGGCGGTGACGGCGCTGAACAGGCTGTAGATCTCGCCCCAGGCGAAGAAGACGACGCCGGTCATCAGCAGGAAGGCCCACGGGTTCGCCCCGAACAGGCCGAGGCTGACAATGCCGATTCCTTCGAGGCCGAAGGCGATGAACATGGTGTTTTCGCGGCCGATATGGTCCGACACCCAGCCGAAGAACGGGCGCGAGAAACCGTTGACGATACGGTCGATCATCAGCGCGAAGGGCAGCGCCGCCATGGCGAAGAAGCCGACATCGATGGGCGCGTCCTTGACGCCGAGATCCTTGGCGATGACGCCGAGCTGCGCCACCGCCATCAGCCCGCCGGTGATGACCAGGGTGACGATGGCGAACATCACGTAAAAGAGCGGCATGCGCAGCGCTTCGCCGAGCGAGTAGTCGCGCTTGCTCTGCATCGGCCGCACCGCCTTGGGCGCCTCGCCTTCACGCGGCTGGCGGATGATGCAGCCGGCAAGAAGAATGACGCCGCCGATGATCAGGCCGAACAAGAGGAACGTGGCGTGATAGCCTTCGGCCTTGATCATGTTGTTGATCGGAATCAGCGTCAGCGCCGAACCGGCGCCGAACCCCGCACCGACCAGGCCGGCGGCAAGGCCGCGCCGATCGGCGAACCAGCGCACCGCGACGTTGGCCGCAGTCACGTAGACGGCACCGACGCCGATGCCGCCGACGGCGGCGCCGATAGAGAAATGAGTCAGCGTCGTCGCCTGGCTGTAAATCAGCCAGCACGCGCCGGTCAGGACGCCGCCCGCCAGCACCAGCACGCGCGGGCCGAATTTATCGAGGAAGATGCCTTCGATCGGCGTCAGCCAGGTCTGCAACACGACGAAGATGGTGAACGTGGTCTGAATCGCGGCGCGGTTCCAGCCGGTTGCGGTCTGGATCTCGGGGACGAACAGCGTCCAGGCATATTGCAGGTTCGCGATCGCGACCATGCAGGCGATGGCTAGGCCCAATTGCACCCAGCGCGTATGCGGCGCGGCGGTCGATGTTCCGGTCTTTGCGATCAACCCAAATCCTCCCCGATCGCCGGCCGTTGACCGGCAGTAGCCCCTCGGCAAGAGCCGGGAGTCTTGGCCCGCAGACGACTATCGGAGCTGATATATGTCAAGTATGTCAGGCCAAATTCCCCGCCGAAGCGGGGATCCATCCACCAAAAAAGGCGGCGGCGGTGCTTTTCACAGCACCGCCGCCCTGTTCACGACGTGGATCCCGTCCCCGCCTTCGCGGGGATAAACTTTTGACCGCGCGGGGACTAAAGCGCTTTCACCTTGGCGCGGAACTGGTGCAGCAGCGGCTCGGTGTAGCCATTGGGCTGCGACGTGCCTTCGAACACCAGCGCGCGCGCCGCCTGGAAGGCGAGACTCGCCTGCGGGTCCCTGGCCATCGGCCGGTACAGCGGATCGCCTTCATTCTGCCCGTCGACTTTCGCCGCCATGCGCTGCAGCGCCGCTTCGGCCTCGTTTTTGGTGCAGACGCCGTGCAGCAGCCAGTTGGCCATGTGCTGCGAGGAGATGCGCAGCGTGGCGCGATCCTCCATCAGGCCGATATCGTGGATGTCGGGCACTTTCGAACAGCCGACGCCCTGATCGACCCAGCGCACGACATAGCCGAGAATCCCCTGGGCGTTGTTGTCGAGTTCGTCGCGGACGTCCTGCTCGGTCCAGTTGCGCCCGGCCGCCAGCGGAATCGACAGCAGCAGATCGAGCGCGGGCGGCGTGGTGCCTTGCAGTTCCGTCTGCCGCGCGAACACGTCGACCTCGTGATAATGCAGCGCGTGCAAGGTGGCCGCGGTCGGGCTCGGCACCCACGCCGTGTTGGCGCCGGTCTTGGGATGCCCGATCTTCTGCGCCAGCATGTCGGCCATCCGGTCGGGCGCCGCCCACATGCCCTTGCCGATCTGCGCCTTGCCCGAGAGGCCGCAGGCAAGACCGATCGCGACGTTGCGCTCCTCGTACGCCTTGATCCAGGTCGAGTTCTTCATCTCGCCCTTGCGGACGACCGGACCCGCCTGCATCGAGGTGTGGATCTCATCGCCGGTACGGTCGAGGAAGCCGGTATTGATGAACACGATGCGGTCGCGCACCGCGTGAATGCAGGCGGCGAGATTGGCCGAGGTGCGGCGCTCCTCGTCCATCACGCCGATCTTGATCGTGTGCCGCTCGACGCCCAGCAGGTCTTCGATCGCGTTGAACAGGCGGTTGGCGAACTCGACTTCTTCGGGCCCGTGCATCTTGGGCTTCACGATGTAGATCGAACCGGTGCGGCTGTTGCGGAACTTGCCGCGGCCTTTGAGATCATGCAGCGCGATGGCGCTGGTCATGATGCCGTCGAGAATGCCTTCGGGCGCTTCGCTGCCGTCGGCGAACTTGACCGACGGGTTGGTCATCAGGTGACCGACATTGCGCACGAACAGCAGGCTGCGTCCGTGCAAGGTGAAGCGTTTGCCGTCGGGTGCGGTCCATTCGCGATCGGGCTCGAGCGCGCGCGTCAGGGAGCGCCCGCCTTTCTCGAAGGTCGCTTCGAGATCGCCGCGCATGAGACCGAGCCAGTTGGCGTAGGCCGCGACCTTGTCGTCGGCGTCGACCGCTGCGACCGAGTCTTCGAGATCGACGATGGTCGACAGGGCCGATTCCAGCACCACGTCGGCGATGCCGGCGGGATCGCTCTTGCCGATCGCATGCTCGCGATCGATCACCAGTTCGATTGCGAGCCCGTTATGGCGCAGCAGAATCGCGCTTGGCCGAGCAGCGTCGCCGCGATAGCCCGCAAACAGCGACGGATCGGCGAGCGCAGGCACCAGCGCGCCGCTGGCTACCGAGAAGCCCTGCACGCCCGCATGGCTGCCGGCCGCGAGCGGCACCGCCTGGTCGAGGAACTGCTTTACGCGCGCAACCACCTGCGCGCCGCGCTTGGGGTCGTAGCCCTTCTGCAGCGGGCCGTCCTGCGGCAGCGCGTCAGTGCCGTAGAACGCGTCGTAGAGACTGCCCCAGCGCGCGTTGGCGGCGTTGAGCAGGAAGCGCGCGTTCAGCACGGGCACGACCAGCTGCGGCCCCGCCATCCGCGCGAGCTCGGCATCGACATTGGTGGTGCCGACCGTGAACGGTGCGGGCTCGTCGGCCAGATAGCCGATCTGGCGCAGGAAGGACTGGTATTCCTTGGCGTCGAAGCTCTGGCCTTTGTGCGCGCGATGCCACTCGTCGATCTTGGCCTGCAGCGCGTCGCGCTTGGCCAGCAGCTGCCTGTTCTCGGGGCCGAACTTGTTGAATACGCCGGCGAAGCCCGACCAGAATTTGGGCACGTCGTCGATGATCCCGGGCAGCACCTGCGTCTCGATGAAACGCACCAGCGGTTCGGCGACTTGCAGCCCGGCACGGTCGATCATTCCGGTCATCGTCATGTCCTCGAAAAATGGGCCCGAAAGATTGGGCCCGGAGCCATAAGACAAGGCTGGGTCCGGCACCAGACGGAAAGAATTGAAAGCATCTTCTCCATGGAGGAAAAGATCTCATGGACGAAGACTACGCCCTGTTCGCGAGCGTGATCGAGTCCGGCAGCCTGTCGGCGGCCGGGCGCAAACTCCATCTGTCGCCGGCCATGGTGTCGAAACGCCTGGCGCGGCTCGAGGCGCGGCTGGGCGCCCGCCTGCTCCATCGCACCACGCGGCGCCTCACCACCACCGATGTCGGTCAGGTGTTCTACGAGGAAGTCGTGTCGATCCTGGCCGCCGCCCGGGCGGCCGAAGCGCGCGTCGCGGGCCGTGCCGGCACCCCGTCGGGGCGCTTGCGCGTTTCAGCGCCGACCTCGTTCGGGCGGCTGCATATCGCGCCGCATCTGAAGCCGTTCCTCGAAGCGCATCCGCGCATCGCGATGGAGCTCGAACTCACCGACCAGTTCAGCGACCTGCTGGGCGACCGCTACGATGTCGCCATCCGCATCGCACCGGGCCTCGAGCCCAACCTCACCGCGCACGAGCTGGCGCCCAATCGGCGCGTGCTGTGCGCCGCGCCCGACTATCTCGCGGCGCATGGCGCACCGAAGCGCATCGACGATCTCGCCACACACCATCTCCTCGCCGCGACGTCGCAATTGCCGTGGCGGCTGGAAGGCCCGTCCGGCGAGACGATCGTCGCCGGCGACAGCCGCGTGCGCACCAATTCGAGCGAAGTGGTGCGCGAGCTCGCGGTGGCCGGTCTCGGCATCGCGCTGCGTTCGACCTGGGACGTCAGCGACGAACTGCGCGAAGGGGTACTCAAGCGCGTGCTGCCCGCCTTTCAGGGCGCCACCAATGTCGGCATCTACGCGGTCCATCCGCGCACCACCATCGTATCGCCCAGCGTTCAGGCGTTCGTCGCCTTTCTGACCGGACTCTACGCGCCGGTCCCGCCATGGGACCGGGCGCTGCAGCGGAAGAAAGGGCCTTGACCGCTTCCGTTACTGCATCACGTCGAGTTCGAGAAACGACGGAAGCTTGGCGGTGTGGTGCAGTTCGTTGTGCGCCGACACCGGGTTGGTCTCCGACACGTTGTCGCCACCGCTATTCAGGTTGCGGGCGAATTTGGGGAAGTTCGACGAGGTGATCTCGACCCGGATGCGGTGGCCTTCGCCGAACTGCGTGCTCGTCGTGACCGGCGTCAGCTGCAGACGATAGGTCTCGCCTGGCTTCATCATCACTTCCTTGTCGTATCCGTCGCGATAGCGCGCGCGGATGATCGTGTCGGCGACGATATAGGCGGTGCCGTCCGGCAGCACGTCGACCAGCTTGACCGCGAAATCGGTGTCGTTCGCGTCCGACCCGACCTGCAGGACCGGCGTTACCCAGCCGGTCACGGTCAATGGCGCCTTCAACTTCTCGCTGCTGTAGACCAGCACGTCCTGGCGCGCTTCGATCACGCGCTGGTCGTAGATTCCGCCCGGCGTCAGCGCGCCGTTGCAGCAATCATTGCCGCCGATCGTCTGCACCGGCACGAGCGGATCGTAGGTGAACCGGTCGGCCGCTTCGTCGGCTCCCGGCTCCTTCTGGTCGAGGCGTCCGTCGCCATACAGGCTGTTCGCCTTGCCGTCGCTGTGCAGGTAGAAGCGCACCTTCTTGGCTTCGCGCGGCGGCCATTGGGTCGCGGCATTCCACTTGTTCTCACCGATCGTGAAGTAGCGCACGCGCGGCGTGCTGTCGGGGAAGGCGGCGCGATCGTTCTTCAGCCAGCGGTCGAACCAGGCGAACACCGCTCCCTCGACGTCGAAGCTGGCGTCGCCGACCAGGCGATCGCCAATCTTCGTGTTCGAATCCAGCTTTTGGAACTGGCAGTGCGTCGTCGGTGCGACCACCGCATATTGATTGTCGCCGATGCCCGACCGCGCGCGAAGATTGTTGAACAGCTCCATATTGGGGCCGCTCGACACGTCGTACCACGAATTGAACCACAGCGTCGGAACGCCCCAGTCTTCATTGTCCTGGTAGAGGCCGCTCTTGAACCAGGCGGGATCGTTCGGCTTGCGCATGATGAATTTTTCGTACGTGCCCGGCGGTTCACCGAGACCGGTCAGCAGATCGGTCAACGGCAGATGACCGATGCGCTTGGTCCAGTCCACTTTCGGCTTGTTCGCGGCCAGGTCGTTGTACTTGCCGACATGGGCGCGCATCGCGGGATCAAGATCCTGCGGAAGCTGCGCCCGCAAAGGATTGTCGACGCCGTAGAGCCAGACGAAGAACAAGGTGCGCGGCACACCGCCCGTGTACCAGTTGCCCTGCTCCTGAAAACGCCCGACCCGGCCGATGCCCGCGCCCGACGCCATCGGAATTGCAGCGGCGTGGGCGGGATGTTTCATCGCGGCCAGCGCCAGCTGCCACTCCGCCGTCGACGAACAGCCGAGCGTGCCGACTTTGCCGTTCGACCAGCTCTGCTGTGCGAGCCAGCTCAACGCGTCATAGCCGTCCGTGCGCGGGTAGCCGAGCAGCTCGAATTCACCCTGCGAGTAATAGCGGCCGCGTTCGTTCTGCATCACGAACGCATAACCGTGCTTCACCGCGGCGACGGCGTATGCGAGCTCGGTGCCTTTCAGCACCTGAAAATTATACGGCGTGCGCACGAAGATGATCGGCAGCTTGCCGCTGGCGTTCTTCGGGCGAAAGATCGTCGTCGAGAGTCCGATCCCGTCGCGCATCGGCACGAGCACTTTCTCGTCGATGACACTGCTGTCCTTGAGCATCTTCTCAAGAATCTCGGGCGCGTATTTTTGATAGTCTTCAGCGGACGCGCGGCTCGTCACGAGCAACGCCAGCAGCAGCAAGAATACGCGCGTCATACATCCCCCATCGCGGAACCGGGGCGACAATAGCGTGTCGATCAGCGGACTCCAGTGCTTAGCTGCTGGTCGCAGCCGGCTGGCAGTCCGCCCATCGCGCAGCGTTTTCGTCAGGCGCACCGCAGGCTTGAACGAGATGTTCGGCGCAGCACCGTCGCCGGAACCAAGACGGATTCCGTCCGCGACGGCCGCGTAATCTTTGCGCCATTTCCGCGCTCGGGATCGCGCAACAGATCGGGTCAAACGACCGGCCGTGTGGCCGTGCGCGCCAACCGCCCGCGTTGCGCACGGCAGCACGCTGGCGGGACGCTGCGAAGCCGGCGCGATTGGCCGACGCAAGCTCGTTTGTTGCGCGTCGGGCCGCCGATCAGGACCGAACTGGTCGCGGCGAGGCCGACCAGCAGTCGCGTTCGTACGTTTCAACTTTGAGCCCTGGATTACCGGGCGTATCGCTGTCGTCAGGATGCTGACGATAGCGAGGCCGCCATGGCGACACTGAAGATCAATGGCGAATCCAAGGTTTTCGAGGCGACCGAGGACACACCGCTGCTGTGGGTGCTGCGCGACGTTCTGGGCCTGACCGGCACCAAGTTCGGCTGCGGCATCGCGCAATGCGGCGCCTGCACCGTGCATGTCGACGGCAAGCCGGTCCGCTCCTGCCTGCTGCCGGTCGGCGGCATCGGCGACCGCGCGATCACGACGATTGAAGGGATCGGGGCGACGCCGGCAGGCGCCAGCGTGCAGAAAGCCTGGCTCGATCTCGAAGTGATCCAGTGCGGCTATTGCCAGTCGGGCCAGATCATGGCCGCGGCGGCGCTGCTCGCCGCCACGCCCCATCCCGACGACGCCGACATCGACGCCGCGATGGCGGGCAACATCTGCCGCTGCGGCACCTATGTGCGCATCCGCGACGCGATCAAACGCGCCGCGGCCGCGCGCGCAGCGTGAGGAGGCCGGTGATGCAACGCGACTCCGCCTCGTTGGACGTCACGCGCCGCAAGCTGCTGCAGGCGGCTGGCGCAGGCTCGGTGCTGCTCGCCTTCCATCTGCCCCTGCGCGCCGCGCCCGCGGCCGGCGAGGCCAAACCGACCTTCGCGCCCAACGCCTTCATCCGCATCGACGAGAGCAACAAAGTCACGCTCGTCATGCCGCAGGTCGAGATGGGTCAAGGCATCTACACCAGCGTGGCAATGATCCTCGCCGAAGAACTCGACGCGGATATCGCGCAGGTGGCGCTCGAACACGCACCGCCCAGCGACACGCTCTATGGCAACCCGACCTTCGGCATCCAGGTCACCGGCAATTCCAACTCGGTGCGTGCTTTCTGGACGCCGCTGCGCAACGCCGGCGCCTCTGCCCGCGCGATGCTGGTGCAGGCGGCTGCGCAGCAATGGAAGGTCGACCCTGCGAGCTGCAGCGCCGCCAAGAGCGCCGTCACGCATGCCGCCACCGGCCGCGTACTCGCCTATGGCGCGCTGGTCCGCGACGCGTCGAAGCTCACCCCGCCGGCGACGCCGCAACTCAAGGATCCGGCGAATTTCACCGTGATCGGCCAGCCGCTCAAACGGTTCGACACGCCGGACAAGGTCAACGGCAAAGTCGTCTACGGCATCGACGTGATGTTGCCGGGCATGAAATTCGCGACCGTCGCGCTGTGCCCGGTGTTCGGCGGCAAGGTCGGCCATGTCGACGACAGCGCCGCCAAGCAGATTCCGGGCGTGCAGAAGATCGTCGTGCTCGACGACATGGTCGCGGTCACCGGCGATCATATGTGGGCGGCGAAGAAGGGTCTCGACGCGCTCGACATCACCTGGAACGAAGGTCCCAACGGGAACGTCTCCTCGGCCGAGATCTGGGCCGATCTGCGCGCCGCCAGCCAGAAAGACGGCGTCGTCGCCAAGGCCGAAGGCGACGTCGCGAAATTCCTGGGCCAAGGCGACCGGCTCGACGAGGCGTACGAACTGCCGTTCCTCGCCCATGCGACCATGGAGCCGCTCAACTGCACGGTGCAGCTGACCAAGGACTCGTGCGAGATCTGGACCGGTACGCAGATCATGTCGCGCGTGCAAGGCACCGTGGCGCAGCTCACCGGCCTGCCGCTCGACAAGGTCACGGTACATAATCACCTGATCGGCGGCGGTTTCGGCAGGCGGCTCGAGCCCGACATGGTGTTGACCGCGGTGCGCGTCGCGCAACAGCTCGACGGCGCGCCGGTCAAGGTCGTGTGGACGCGCGAGCAGGACATCCAGCACGACGTCTATCGCCCGGTCTATCGCGACACGATTTCGGCGTCGCTGGCGAACGGCAAGATCCAGGCCTGGAAATACCGCGTCACCGGCTCGGCGGTGATCGCACGCTGGCTGCCGCCGGCGTTCCAGAAAGGCATCGACATCGACGCGATCGATGGCGCCGCCGACATCGCCTACGACATCCCCAACCTGCAAATCGAATATGTGCGCGCCGAACCGCCGGCCGTGCCGACCGGATTCTGGCGCGGCGTCGGACCGAACAACAACGTGTTCGCCACTGAATGTTTCATCGACGAGCTGGCAAAGAAAGCGGGCAAGGATCCGGTCGCATTCCGGCGTGACATGCTGGGCAAGACGCCGCGTCTCAAGGCGGCGCTCGATCTCGCCGCCGAGAAATCCGGCTGGGGCCAGGCCCTGCCCGCGCGCGCCGGTCGCGGCGTGTCGATCCAGACCGCGTTCGGCAGTTTCATCGCGACCGTCGTCGAGGCTGAGGTTGACGAACATGGCGAGGTGCGTCTGCGCCGCGTCACCGCTGCGGTCGACACCGGCATCGCGGTCAACCCCGACACGGTGATCGCGCAGATCCAGGGCGGGCTTATTTTCGGACTGACGGCCGCGCTTTACGGTGAGATCACGATCGACAAAGGTCGCGTGCAGCAATCGAACTTCCACGACTACCGCATGCTGCGCATCGATGAAGCGCCCCAGATCGACGTGCATCTGATCAAAAGCGGCGAAGCGCCGGGTGGCATCGGCGAAGCCGGCGTCACCGCCAGCTCCGCGTCGCTGCGCAATGCGCTCTATGCCGCAACCGGCGTTCCGTTACGCAGGCTGCCGATCGACCGCGCCGCGCTGGCAGGAAAGAAGAACGCATGAGCCCGCTGCGCCGCTTCGTCCTGGTCGCCGTCGCCATTCTGGTCGTGCTCGTCAGCGCAGTCGCGATCTGGTTTGCCACCACCCCCGGCCCGTTGGCCTTCGCCGGCGGCAAGAAGGTCGCGCTCGATGCGTTCACCGGCGCCGAGCCGACCGGCGTGCCCAACGACCTGCTGCAGGCAAGTGTGGAAAAACGCGGCGAGTATCTCACCCGCGCCGCCGACTGCCTGGTCTGCCATACCGCGCCGGGCGGAAAACAATATGCCGGCGGCTTCGCTTTCAAGCTTCCGTTCGGCACGCTTTATTCGACCAACATCACGCCCGACAAGGAGACCGGCATCGGCGCCTATAGCGACGCCGACTTCCTGAACGCGATGCATCGCGGCGTGCGCCGCGACGGCGCGCTTCTATATCCGGCGATGCCGTTCACCTCCTACACCTACGTCACCGACGAGGACGCGCTGGCGATCAAGGCGTATCTGTTCAGCCTGCCGCCGGTGAAAGCGACGCCGCCCGCCAACACGCTGGTCTTTCCGTTCAACCAGCGTTGGGCGATGGGCGTCTGGTCTTCTTTCTTCAACGAAGGCACGCGGTTCGAACCGGTCGCCGACAAGAGCCCGGAGTGGAATCGCGGCGCCTATCTGGCCGAAGCGCTGGCGCATTGCGGCGAATGCCACACGCCGCGCAATCTCGCCTTCGCGCTCGACAATCGCAAGAAGTTCGCGGGCGCGCTGAGCGCCGGCTGGTACGCCTACAACATCACCAGCGACAAGGGCACCGGGGTCGGCGACTGGCGCGACGACGAGCTGTTCGCCTATCTCGCCACCGGTCACGCGGCCGGTCGCGGCACCGCGTCGGGACCGATGGGGGAAGCGGTCGATCACAGTTTGAGCAAGCTCGCCGAGTCGGACGTGCGCGCCATGGTCACCTATCTGCGCAGCGTGCCGGCGGAGTCGTCACGCGACCTGCCGCCGCGAGTCGCTGTCGCAGCGCCCGCGTCGCACAAGGAAGGCGGCGGCAGCGGCAACCTGCGCGGCAAGCGCATTTTCGCGGGCGCCTGCGCCAGTTGCCATGATTGGAGCGGCGTCAGCCCGATCACGGAACTCGCGACTCTGACCGGCGCGCGTGCGGTCAACGATCCCGGCGCGAGCAATGTCGTGCAGGTCGTGCTGACCGGGATGCAGCGGCCACCCGGCCTGGTGTCGATGCCGTCCTTCGGCAGCATCTATTCCGACGCCGAAATCGCCGACCTCGCCAACTACGTGACGTCGCGCTTTGGCAGCAAGGGTTCGACGCTCAGCGAAAAGGACGTTGCCAAGCTGCGGAAGGAGACCGCGCAGTAAATCGGACCGGCAGCGCGCATTTCACTCTCCGATGCGGCGTGCCTGTTCCAGATCGATGACCAGCGGTGGGTGACCGACGAGCGTCAGCCCACGATCGGCGCGGTGATGTCCGTCTAGCTGAGATTGATCTTGGCGATCTGTAGATTGGCCTCGTCGATCAGTATCTGGGCGTCCGCTGCGCGATCCGCGGTCAACGCCTGGTCGCGCCACACGGCGCGCGCCATCGCCTGGTGGGCCGGGCTTTCGGCGAGCAGCGGGCGCGCCGGCCCTTCGTTCCTTGATCACCGTCAAGGAAAGAAGCTTCGGGCCGGTGCACGGTCGGCCACATGACCTACAGAACCCTTCTCGTGCAGGCCGCGCCCGGTGCGTCGTCGGTCAGCGCCGCCAGCCGCGCCACGGAACTGGCCTCGCGCACCGGCGCCCTGGTGCGCGGCATCGTCGCCGGCTGGCTCGGCATCACCGTCGCCGGGGCTGGCGAGCTCATCGACGGCACCACCACCGCGACCCTGCTGCGCGACTTCGAAGCGGCGCGCGAGCTGGCCGCCACCCAGTTCCGCACCATCGTGGCGGATCGCGGCATCGAGACCGATCTACGCCAGTTCGACGCGCCCGCGACCGAGATCCTGATCGCCCATTCCAGCGCCGCCGACCTCACCATTGTCGGCCGGCCCGGCGAGGATGGTGAGGTCAGTTCGTTCCGCGTCGAACTCGACGATCTGCTGCTGCGCGCCGCGGGACCGGTGATGCTGGCCGGACCCGAACTGCTGACCGACAGGCTGCAAATCGTAATCGGCTGGCGCGAGACGCGCGAATGCGCCCGCGCCATGTTCGGTGCGCTGCCGCTGCTCAAGCTCGCGTCACGGGTCGAACTTCTGCGAGTCGTCACCGACGAGGGCTCGCCCGCACGCGAGCGCGCCTATCAGGACGCGCTCGGTTATCTACGCCGGCACGAGATCGCGGTGGTGCCGGCAGAGGTGGCGCTCGACGGGCTGACGGTCGCGAAACGCCTGCTGCGCGAAACCGAACGGCGCGAAGCATCGGTGCTGGTGGTCGGGGCCTACGGCCATGCGCGGCTGCGCGAATGGGTGCTCGGCGGCGTCACCCGCGAACTGCTGAACGAACGCACCGACCTGTCGATCCTGTTCGCGCACTGAAGCATGATCCTACCCGACTGGATCGGATCAAACGCGCTGAGCCGTTCACGCCACCAGGTGCAGCACCGCGCGCAGCTCGTCGAGCGCTTCCTCCTCGCGCTCGCTGGCGATCTCGTCGATCGTCGCCACGTTCATGAACTCGTCCATCAATCGCTGCCGGCGCGGATCGTCGGCGAACTGCGCCACCGCGTCGAGCGCCTCGCGCAAGGCGAAGTCGGGATCGTCGGTCAGCCGTTGGACATAGTGGTCGAAACGCTCGAGCACCCGCATGCGCGGCACCTTGCGCAACTCGGGATGCAGGTCGAGGTCGACCAGCAATTCGCGCCGTTCGAGCCGGTCGACCCGGCCGTCGGCGCGCGCGACGATCGCGGCGCCCGCCGCCAGCGCTTCGACGAAACGCTCGGCGTCGAGCCGCTCGCGCACCGGATCGTCGATTGCGTCGCTCTGGGCCATGCGCGAGCTTGCCGCCGGATGCGGCGCGCCGCCTTGACCACCGTCAACCCCAGGTCCCTTGCCCCAAGTCCTCTTGCAGCGCCGAAACCCGATCGCTATACAGCGCGCCTTGGACCGGGGGGCGCGTAGCTCAGCGGGAGAGCACACCCTTCACACGGGTGGGGTCGTAGGTTCAATCCCTACCGCGCCCACCATCCAACCCCTTGAGTTGGATGGATTTCCTCTCCGGGACCAGGCAAGGCGCCCGGCGTCCCTTTCCACAGCGATTTATCGGCCAGTCGGCGGCTTCATGCATGTGATTGCTGCGCCTGCAGTCTTTGTTGGCGCGGCTACCGCACGACGGGCCGCGATAGAAGACCACCATCCACTGGGAGGATCGCACCGGTGATATAAGACGCCGCCGGGCTGGCGAGAAAGGCGATTGCGGCCGCGACTTCGTCGGCCTTAG
>JAQGIE010000093.1 GCA_028291365.1 Rhodospirillales bacterium | reverse complement strand
AAGCTGGGCGGCCAGGCGCAGGTGAAAGGCGTCGCGGGCGTGTGGAAGGATCTCACCGACAACGTCAACGGCATGGCGGCGAACCTGACGGGTCAGGTGCGTAACATCGCCGAAGTCACGACCGCGGTCGCCAATGGCGACTTGTCCAAGAAGATCTCGGTCGACGTGAAGGGCGAAATCCTCGAGCTCAAGTCGACCATCAACACGATGGTCGACCAGCTCAATGCGTTCGCGGGCGAAGTGACGCGCGTTGCGCGCGAAGTCGGTTCGGAAGGCAAGCTGGGCGGTCAGGCGCAGGTGAAAGGCGTCGCGGGCGTCTGGAAGGATCTCACCGACAACGTGAACATGATGGCGGCGAACCTGACCGGTCAGGTGCGCGGCATCGCGTCGGTGGTGACCGCGGTTGCCAACGGCGACCTGAAGCGCAAGCTGACGGTTGACGCGAAAGGCGAAATCGCGGCGCTGCGCGACACGATCAACGGCATGATCGACACGCTGGCGACGTTCGCCGACCAGGTCACCAACGTGGCGCGCGAGGTCGGCACCGAAGGCAAGCTGGGCGGCCAGGCCCGCGTGCCCGGCGCCGCCGGCCTGTGGCGAGATCTCACCGACAACGTCAACCAGCTTGCCGCCAACCTGACCACCCAGGTCCGTGCCATCGCCGAAGTGGCGACCGCGGTGACCAAGGGCGACCTGACGCGGTCGATCTCGGTCGAGGCGTCGGGCGAAGTCGCGGCGCTGAAGGACAACATCAACGAGATGATCCGCAATCTGCGTGAAACCACGCTGAAAAATGCGGAGCAGGACTGGCTCAAGACCAACCTGGCGCGCTTCACCCGCATGCTGCAGGGCGAGCGCGACCTGAACACGGTGTCGAACCTGGTCCTGTCGGAACTGGCGCCGCTGGTGAACGCGCAGCACGGCGTCTTCTACGTCGCCGATCGCGACGATGAAGAGACCTATCTCGAGATGATCGCGAGCTATGCCTTCACGCATCGCAAGAATCTCTCGAATCGCTACGCGATGCGCGAAGGTCTGGTCGGTCAGTGCGCCTATGAAAAGAAGCGCATTTTGCTGACCAACGTGCCGCGCGACTATATCGCGATCTCGTCGGGCCTGGGCGACGCGCCGCCGATGAACATCATCGTGCTGCCGGTTCTGTTCGAAGACGAAATCAAGGCGGTGATCGAGCTGGCCTCCTTCTCGGAGTTCGGCGAGACCCACCAGACCTTCCTCGACCAGCTGATGGAATCGATCGGCATCGTGTTGAACACGATCGCTGCGACGATGCGTACCGAAGGCCTGCTCAAACAGTCGCAGCTG
This sequence comes from Rhodospirillales bacterium, assembly GCA_028291365.1. Taxonomy (GTDB): domain Bacteria; phylum Pseudomonadota; class Alphaproteobacteria; order BOG-932; family Roseiterribacteraceae; genus Roseiterribacter. The sequence goes on along the minus strand of JAQGIE010000093.1, from coordinate 3,432 downwards.
CTGACGACCGAACTGCAGAGCCAGCAGGAAGAGCTCAAGAAGACGAACGATCGCCTGGAGCAACAGGCGGCGTCACTGCGCCAGTCGGAAGAGCTGCTCAAGACGCAGCAGGAACGGCTGCGCCAGACCAACGAAGAGCTGGAGGAAAAAGCCCAACTGCTCGCCACGCAAAAGCGCGAGGTCGAGCGCAAGAACCGCGAAGTGCTCGCCGCCAAGGCGGCGCTGGAGGAAAAGGCCGAGCAGCTGGCGCTCACCAGCCGCTACAAGAGCCAGTTCCTCGCCAACATGTCGCACGAGCTGCGCACGCCGCTGAACTCGCTGCTGATCCTGTCCAAGCTGCTGGCCGACAATTCGGAAGGCAACCTGTCGGACAAGCAGCGCGAATTCGCCAAGACCATCAACGCGGCGGGTACCGACCTTCTGTCGCTCATCAACGACATTCTCGACCTGTCGAAGATCGAGTCGGGCACGGTCACGCTGGAAGTGGGCGACGTACCGTTCGACGACCTCACTGCCAGCATCGAGCGCACGTTCCGGCAGATCGCCGAAGAGAAGAAGGTCGCGTTCAAGATCGAGATCGACAGCAAGCTGCCGCGCGCCATGCGCAGCGACGCCAAGCGCCTGCAGCAAGTGTTGAAGAACCTGCTGTCGAACGCCTTCAAGTTCACCGAAAAGGGCACGGTCGCGCTCAAGATCGAACGCGCGGCGCTGCCGGGCGGCGAGGACGAGCTGCTGGCTTTCTCGGTGACCGACACCGGCATCGGCATCGCGCCCGACAAGCAGCGCATCATCTTCGAGGCCTTCCAGCAGGCCGATGGCACGACCAGCCGCAAATATGGCGGCACCGGCCTCGGCCTCTCGATCAGCCGCGAAATCGCGCGTCTGCTCGGCGGTGAAATCCGCGTCGCCTCGACGCCGGGCCAGGGCTCGACCTTCACGCTGTGGCTGCCGCTCGAACATCGCCAGCTGCAGCAGCGTTCGGCGCCCGCCACCGCGACTGCGGCCCAGGCGATGCGCGCGGCGACCGGCGAAGGCCCGGCGCTGGGCGAGGCGCTGGACGACCAGGACTCGATCGATCCCGGCGACCTCGTGGTGATGATCGTCGAGGACGATCCGGTGTTTGCGTCGGTGCTGCTCGAACTCGCGCGCGAGAAGGGTTTCAAAGGCGTCATCGCGCCGACCGGCGCGCAGGTGCTGCCCTTTGCCAAACGGTTCAAGCCGCACGCGATCACGCTCGATATCGGCTTGCCCGACATGGACGGCTGGGCGCTGCTCGACCGGCTGAAGCGCGACGCCAATACGCGGCACATTCCGGTGCATGTCATTACCGCGGACGAACAAAAACGCCGCGGCATGAAGGCGGGCGCCTATGCGTTCCTGGAAAAGCCGGTCGATCGCGAAGCCCTGTTCGGCGCCCTCGCCAAGGCCCGCGATTTCGTTGAACGCCCGACCAAGGAATTGCTGCTGGTCGAGGACGACGAGGCGCAGCGCAAGTCGGTGGTGGCGCTGATCGGCAATGGCGACGTGCACACGACTGCGGTGGGCAGCGCCGAAGAAGCGCTGCGGGCGGTTGCGTCGCAACAGTTCGACTGCATCGTCGTCGATCTGGGCCTGCCCGACCTGACCGGGTTCGAGCTGATGGAGCGGCTGCGCTCGTCCGAGAACACGGCGGGCATGCCGATCGTCGTCTATACGGCGCGCGATCTCGACGCCAACGACCGGGCCGAGCTGGAACGGCTGGCCGAGAGCGTGATCCTGAAGGGGCAGGGCTCGACCGACTCGCTGCTGCGCGAGACGGCGCTGTTCCTGCACCGCACTGCCGACAATCTTCCCGAATCCGCACGCCGGGCGATGAGCCACGGCTGGGATGACGGGGCGCTGGCCGGCAAGCGGGTGCTGATCGTCGACGACGACGTCCGCAACATCTTCTCGCTGGCGTCGGCGCTGGAAGGGCATGGGATCGAGGTCGTCTTTGCCGAAAATGGACGCGACGGCATTGAAACTTTGAAGACCACTCCGGGCATTGATGCCATGTTGGTCGATATCATGATGCCCGAACTGGACGGTTACGAGACGATGCGCGAGGTCCGAACCATCGGCCGCTTTACCGACCTGCCGATCATCGCAGTCACCGCCAAGGCGATGAAAGGCGACCGCGAACGCTGCATCGAGGCGGGCGCGACCGACTACATCGCCAAGCCGGTCGATATCGAGCAACTCGTCTCGATGCTGCGCGTGCGCATCGGCCGCGAGACCAGGGTCGTAGAGGCACAACGTCTGACGGCCTGATGGCAAGCCTGCAAATGATCGATACGCCGGATCCGGTCGGACCGGCGGAGGAACTGGATCCGCCGTGGACAATTGCGTCCGCGGCGGCGCCGCATTCGTCCGCCGAGTCCACGCCAGACAATGACGCGCCGCTGGCACCGCCTAGCGGCGCGATCGTTCCGCGGGTGCTGATCGTGGACGACGATCCGCGCAACCTGTTCGCGCTCGAAGAAATGCTGCGCGAGCCGGGAATCGAGATCGTGCAGGCAAAGTCGGGCGAAGACGCGCTGCGCGAAGTGCTGCGCCGCGAATTCGCGGTGATCCTGCTCGACGTGCAGATGCCCCGGATGGACGGCTACGAGGCGGCGGCGCTGATCCGCAGCCGCGAACGCTCGTCGCGTACCCCGATCATCTTCCTGACCGCGGTCAACAAGGACGACGTGCATGTCTTCCGCGGCTACAGCGCCGGCGCGGTCGACTATGTCTTCAAGCCGTTCGATCCGCTGATCCTGCGCTCGAAGGTTTCGGTCTTCGTCGAGCTGTTCCGCAAGACCGAACAGATCCGCCGACGCGCCGACGCCGAGCGTTTCCTGTTCGAAGAAAATCTGCGCATGCGCGCGGCGCAGCTGGCGACCGAGCGCGAACTGCGGCGCACGTCGGAACAGCAGGCGATGATCCTGCAGTCGCTGCCCATCGATCTGTTCACCGTGGCGCCCGACGACGTGTCGCGGCCGGTCTTCATCAGCACCCAGGGCGGCCAGGCCCAGTCCTGGCTCGGCTTTCCGGTCGAGCGTTTCTACGAGCCGTGGTTCTGGCACAGCCGCGTGCACGACGATGATCGCGCCCGCGTGCTCGACGCGTTCCGCAGCACCTTGGCGGAAGGGCGCTCGGCGGTGGAGTTCCGCTTCCAGACCGCCGACGAGAGCTGGCGCTGGCTGTTGTGCGATGCGGTGCTGCGCACCGACGATCGCGGCCGGCCGATCGAGATCCAGGGCATGACGGTCGACGTCACCGACCGCAAGGGCCTGGAAGAACAGCTGCAGCATGCGCGCAAGCTCGAGACGGTCGGCCGTCACACCGGCGGCATCGCGCACGACTTCAACAACATGATGGCGATCGTGATCGGCAATCTCTAACTGCTTCAGTCGAGCTTCGACAAGGATC
>JAQGIE010000034.1 GCA_028291365.1 Rhodospirillales bacterium | reverse complement strand
ACGCCCGAGGCCGACGGGCTGATGGCCGATATGGGCGGCGGCTCGGTCGAGCTGGTGCGGCTCGAGAAGGGCCATGTCGGCAAGCGCGTGTCGCGGCCGCTCGGCCCGTTCCGCTTGATGGCGATCGATGGCGGGCGCGACGCGGTGCGCAAGGCGATCGATGCGCAGCTGTCCGATCTGCCATGGCTGAAAGAAGCAAAGGGCAAGGATTTCTACGCCGTCGGCGGCGCCTTCCGCGCATTCGCCAAAGTGCATATGGAGCAGGTGCACCACCCGCTGCACATCATCCATCACTATGCCATCGACGCCAAAGCCGCGGTCGAGTTCGCGCAGCTTCTGTCGAAGCAAAGTCGCTCATCGCTGGAACAGGCGACGACGATCTCGCGCCGCCGCGCCGAGGCCTTGCCCTACGCGGCGCTGGTGATCGAACGGCTGCTCAAGCAGATCGAGCCCAAGCGGCTGGTCTTCTCCGCCTACGGTCTGCGCGAGGGCATTCTCTACGATCGCCTGCCGCCGTCGCAGCGCCCGGCCGATCCGCTGCTCGACGCCTGTCTCGAAATGGCGGACCGGTCGAGCCGCTTTGGCGACCCTGACTCCCTGATCGACTGGACGCGTCCGATCTGGCCGCCGGAATTGCCGCCGTCGCGCGGCCGCCTCTATCACGCGGCGTGCCTGCTGTCGGACATGGCGTGGCTCGAACATCCCGACTATCGCGCGCTGCATGCGTATCTGCGCACCTTGCGCGTGCCGTTCGGCGGTCTCGACCATTTCGGCCGCGCCTTCCTGGCGCTGACTTTGTATGTGCGGTATGGCGGCAAGCCCGACGATCCGATGGTGGTCGCGGCGCAGCAGCTTTTGCCGGAAGATGCGCGCAAACATGCGACGATCCTCGGCCTCGCGCTGCGGCTGGCGCTGACCATGACCGGCGGCACGCCGCGCCTGCTCGATCGCACCGCGCTCAAGCTCGGCCACAAGACTCTGACTCTCGAACTCAGCGGCGACAGTGCAAATCTGGTCGCCGACACGGTGACGCGGCGTCTCGAAGCGCTGGCCAAGGCGCTCGACCGCAACGCCGACGTCGCCACGGTGGGGTAGGCATGGATCTCGGCGAACTGGTTGCGCATAACATCAAGATGCTGCGGCACGCCGCCGACCTCAGCCAGGAAGACCTGGCCGAGCGCGTCGGCTGCAGCGTGCGCTATATCGGCCTGATGGAAAAAGGCGCGCACTCACCCACGGTGAAGATGCTGGGCGACGTCGCCCACGCGCTCAACGTGCAGGCCTTCGTGCTGCTGCTCGATGCGGCGCCGCGCATGATCGCCAACCCGGGGCCGCGCCGCAAACGCGCGACGACGAAGCCCAAGAAGCACTAAGTCTGGCTCGCCGCCTGCAGCGCCGCGTCGGTTTCGTTGGCGCGGGTGCAGCGTTCCAGCGCCGGGCGGGCGCGAAAGGCGACGATTGCGCCGATGCTGCCGAACACCAGCGCCATCAACAGCAGCGCGGTGTTCAGCCCGTTGCTGCCGAACACGCGATCGGTGAGCACGCCGACGAAGGTCGGGCCCAGCCCGACCGCGATCAACGTCACTGCGCACAGGAACACCGACGTGACGATGCCGCGATAGCGCAGCGGCGTCAGCACCTGCACGCCGGCAAGGCCCGCCGGGACTGATGCCGACACCGCGAACTGCAGCAGCGCGAAGCCGATCATCGCGACCGTGAGGTTGCCGGCCGTGAAGGTGAGCAGCGCCAGCGGCACGGCGCAGGTGAGATGGATCGAAATCACGGCGCCGGCCGCGCCGGCCACGCCGCGCCGCTGCAGGAAGTCGGTGAACCAGCCGCCCCACAGGCTGCCGCAGACGCCCGAGATCAGGGCCACCGTGCCCATGATGTACCCGCTCTCGGCCGCGGTGACGTGGTGCAGCCGCACGAAGAAGCTCGGACCCCAGGCGCCGATCGATTGCACGATGATGATGGCCGACACGGCGGCGCTGAACTGCATCGCGAAAGCGCGGCGATGCGTGCGCATGTACGCGAACGCGCCGGCAAAGCCGGGCGTGCCGCGCTTCTCTTCGCGCTTGGGCTCGTGCACCGTGAACAGCAACACGCACAGAAACACGCCCGGCAGCGCACCGGCGAGGAACAGCGTCTGCCACGGTTCGAAATGACCCAGCAGCGGCAGGTCCACGCCGCCGCGCGGCGTCACCACCGCAAGGATCGCGCCGCCGGCGAGGAAGGCGACGGTGTGTCCCATCAGCGCGCCGGTGGTGAAGATCGAAACCGCACGGCCGATCCGTTGGCGATTGAAATAGACCGCCAGCAGCGACATGGCGGCGGGAACCAGGCTGGCCTCGCCGAGTCCGACGCCGATGCGCGCGACGAACAGCTCGCCGAAGGAATTGGCGTAGGCGCAGGCGGCGGTCGCCAGGCTCCAGAAGAAGATGCCGATCACGATCATATTGCGCCGATGCACGGAATCGGCGAGCCGGCCCAGCGGCACGGCGACGACGCTGTAGAGAATGACGAATCCGAGCCCCTGCAGCAGCCCGAGTTCGGTGTCGGAGAGATGCATCGCTTCGCGCAGCGGCACCAGCGCCAGGCTCATCACGAAACGGTCGAGGAACGACACCATGTGGCAGAGGCCGAGCAGCACGGCGACGTACCAGGCATACGTCCCGGCACGGACCTGCAACGCGTCGGCACCGCCAACATTCGTGATCGGCGGCGCGACGGACATGATCAGTTCTCCCATTCAATATTGCCGCACACGCCGAGGAACTGGCCGGAAATGTGCCGGCCCGCGTGCGAGGCGAAAAACAGGGCGGTGTCGGCGATCTCGAGCGGATCGATCCAGCATCGCAGCGAAATATATTTGAGCATCTCGGCTTCGGCTTCTTCGAAGCTCTTGCCCGCCTCCTGCGCCGCGCGCGCGACCAGCGACCGGCCGCGCGCATTGTCGATCAGGCCGGGCAGGATGGCGTTGCAGCGGATGTTGAACGGTCCCAATTCACGGGCGACGTTGTGCGTCATGCCCATCACGCCCTGCTTGGAGGCGACATAAGGCAGGCGCATCGGCAGGCCGGTGCGCACCGAGCCGGTCGAGATGTTGATGATGCAGCCGCTCTTCTGCGGCTTCATCACGCGCGCGGCCTCGCGGATGCAATAGAACATACCGGTCAGATTGACCGCGATGGTGCGGTCCCAGCCGTCGTCGTCGATGTCTTCGATGGCGGCGCGCGGGCCGCCGATGCCGGCATTGTTGACCAGCACGTCAAGTCCGCCCCAACGCCCGGCAGCGGTTGCGAACAGGCGTTGGACGGCGGCCGAGTCGGCGACGTCGGCAATCTGGGTTTCGACCTGCGGCAGGTCGCGTTTCAGCTCGTCGAGCAGCGCCGCGTCGAGGTCGCACGCCGTGACGCGCGCGCCCGATTCGGCGAAACGCTGGACGATGGCGCGGCCGATCCCCTGGCCCGCGGCGGTGACGAGAACGCGTGCACCGTCGCTCATCGCCGACGACCGCCGGGCTTCGACTCGCTTTCGGCCCCGGTTTCCTGCGCCGCCCGTTCGATCGCTTCCCAATAGCCCGGCACCTCGACGCCCTGTTGCAGATCCTCGCGCAGCGCGCGGGCGGCCGCTTCGGTGTCGCGCGCCTTGAACGCCTGGAGCAGGGGCAGGTGATGGTCGTTGCTCAGCCGGCGCAGCATGCCGTTCGACTGGATCGAGGCCTGCACGCTGAGCGCGATCAGCGGGGCCATGCGCATCCACAAGGCTTCGATCATGTCGAGCAGCGTCTGGTTCTCGGAAAGCGCGTAGATCTCGAAGTGGAACTGCTTGTTGAGCGTGGTGAATTCGTCGGCCGCGCCGGCCGCGGTCACTTCCTCCATCCGCGCCTGCATCTCGTCGAGATGTTCGATCTGGCGATTCGACATGTGGTGCACCGCTTCTTCGACGGCGCGCGCTTCCAGCATCTTGCGTACGGCCAGCACCTCGAGCACCTGCGGCCGGGTCAGCAGCGGGACTCGCGTCGTGCGATTCGGCAGCACTTCGAAGGCGTGCTCGGTGGTCAGCCGCTTGACCGCTTCGCGCACCGGCATCTCGCTGGTGCCCAGCAATTCCGAAAGTTTGCGCAGCGTCAGCACTTCGCCGGGATGGAAGCGGCCGGTCAGCAGCTCGTTCTTCAGGGCGAGGTAGACACGGTTGTGCGCGGTGTCGTTGGGGTCGAGCCCATCGACGAAGGCGGCGATCACCGCCTGGCGCGACGGCATCTTGCGCCCGCCCGACTTGCGCGCGCTTTGCAGTTTACTTCGTGATTGGCTGGTCATTCCCGATCCATCGGCTCCGTCCGGCCTAACCATGCGCGAAGCCGGATCCTGAAACAATCAGATTGTGATCACAAACAGGTTGCCTGTGATCACGGACTACGTATTGTGATCATCAACAAAGGTGCCGTGCCGGAAAGTCGCGGTCGCAGGGCGGTGGACAAACGAGCCGGCTCGAAATCGAGCCGGCGAAACGGGAGATCACAATGAAGCGAGCGACGAACCGGACTCTTCTCTGCGCCGCGTCGGCGCTGCTGGTCGGCATGGCGACCAGCGCCCAGGCCCAGATCGAGGAGATCGAAGTCACCGCGACCAAGACGGGCGCGACCCAGCTTCAGAAGACGCCGATCGCGATTTCGGCCTTTTCGGCCAACGATCTCGATCGGTCATTGACGGGCAACGTCAAAGATCTGCTGCAGATGACGCCGAACATGACGGTGCCGCAGAACAACAGCTACGCGCAGATCTATATCCGCGGCATCGGCTCGAACAACGTCTTCAGCGGTTCGGATCCGAGTTCGACCGTCCATATCGACGGCGTCTATATCGGCCGTCCGTTCGGCCAGTTCGCCAACTTCCTCGACGTCGAGCGAGTCGAAGTGCTGCGCGGTCCGCAGGGCACGCTGTACGGCCGCAATTCGGTCGGCGGCACCATCAACGTGATTTCGCGCCTGCCCACCGACGAAATTCAAGGCAAGGCGCAGCTGACGCTGGGCAACTACAGCGCCGTCACCGGCGAGGCCTATCTCAGCGGTCCGATCGTTCCGGGCAAAGTCCAGGCAAGCGTCTCGGGCAGCTACACCGAGCATGATGACTATCGCACCAACGTGTCGACCGGCGGCAACCTGCAGAACGACAAGGCGGGCAGCGGACGTTTCCAGCTGCGCCTCCAGCCGACCGACAAGATCGACGCCATCACGCGCTTCGACTTCTTCTCGCAATACAACCGGCCGATGGGCTTCGCGAAGATCCTGCTGCCCTTCGACCCGCTGACCAATTCGATTCTCGGTGACTACAGCAAGGTCGCCCAGAACGGGATCTCGCGCGGTACGACGCGCATGTACGGCGTTTCAGAAGAGATCAATTT
>JAQGIE010000268.1 GCA_028291365.1 Rhodospirillales bacterium | reverse complement strand
TCATCGCCGTCTACATCCACATGTTCCGCGGTCTCTATTACGGCTCGTACAAGAAGCCGCGCGAGCTGTTGTGGATGTTCGGCGTCGTCATCTTCCTGCTGATGATGGCGACCGCGTTCATGGGCTACACGCTGCCCTGGGGCCAGATGTCGTTCTGGGGCGCCACCGTCATTACCAACCTGTTCTCGGCACTGCCGGTCGTCGGCAAGTACCTGGTGACCTGGCTGTGGGGCGGCTTCTCGGTCGACAACCCGACCTTGAACCGCTTCTTCGCGCTGCACTACCTGCTGCCGTTCGTGCTGGTCGCGTTCGTGTTCCTGCACGTCTGGGCGCTGCACATTTCGGGCTCGAACAACCCGCTGGGCATCGAGCCGAAGAGCGAGAAGGACACGCTGCCGTTTCATCCGTACTACACGATGAAGGACGGCTTCGGCATCGTCGTGTTCCTGATGATCTACGCGCTGTTCGTCTTCTACGCGCCGAACTTCCTCGGTCACGAAGACAACTACATCAAGGGCGATCCGCTGGTGACGCCGCCCCACATCGTGCCCGAATGGTACTTCCTGCCGTTCTACGCGATCCTGCGCTCGATCCCAGACAAGCTGTTCGGCGTGCTGGCGATGGGCGGCTCGATCGTGGTCCTGTTCTTCCTGCCCTGGCTGGACACCTCGAAAGTGCGCTCGCTGCGCTTCCGTCCGGTGATGCGCTGGTGGTTCTGGGTGCTGGTGATCGACGTGATCGTGCTCGGCTATGTCGGCGCCAACCCGCCGGAAGGCTTCTGGATCACGCTCGGCCAGATCGCGACGGCGTATTACTTCCTGCATTTCCTGGTGATCATGCCGTTGACCGGCAAGCTCGAGCGGCCGCTGCCGCAGCCGACGTCGATCGCCGAATCCGTGCTGAACGGCGGCGGCCACGTCCCGGCGGCGCACGCGCAGACGATGGAGAAGGCATGATGCCGGTCCGTTCGACCCTTCGCCTGGCCGCGTTCGCGCTGACGCTCGCCGCCGGCTTCGTGCTGCCGGCCGCGGCCGAAGACGAGATCCATATTCCGAAACAGGAATGGCATCACGACGGTGCGTTCGGCACCTACGACCGGGCCCAGCTGCAGCGCGGCTTCCAGGTCTATTCGAAGGTCTGTGCGACCTGTCACTCGATGAGCCTGCTGTCGTATCGCCACCTCGCCGCGCTCGGCTACAGCGAGCCCGAGATCAAGGCGATCGCGAGCCAGGTGCAGGTGCAGGACGGACCCAACGACCAGGGCGAGATGTACGAGCGCCCGGGCCTGCCGAGCGACCATTTCAAGGCGCCCTTCGCGAACGAGAAGGCCGCCCGCGCCGCCAATAACGGCGCGCTGCCCAAGGACCTGTCGCTGATCGTGAAGGCCCGCAAGGGCGGCGAGGACTATGTCTACGCGCTGCTCACCGGCTACACCGACCCGCCCCCGGGCGTGAAGGTTCCGGACGGCCAGTACTACAACAAGGCCTTCCCGGGGCACTTGATCTCGATGCCGCCGCCGCTGCAGGACGGCATCGTGTCGTACGCCGATGGTACGCAGGCAACCGTGCCGCAGATGGCGAAAGACGTCGCCGCGTTCCTCGCCTGGGCGTCCGAACCCAAGCTGGAAGAGCGCAAGCGCATCGGCGCCAAGGTGATGATCTTCCTCGGCGTGTTCACGGCGCTGATGTACCTGGTCAAGCGCAAGGTCTGGGCCGACGTGCACTGAGTTTCGCGTCGTCAAACAACAAGGGCGCGCTCGCAAGGGCGCGCCCTTTTTTGTTGTCCCGACGGCGTCCTTGCCGCCGAGCCCGAACCGGCGGGCGTCCCCTGCCGCCGTCCTGTGGGTTGCGACGCGCCAGCGCACGAAGCGGCCGAGCAATTGACCACGCCCCCGAGCGTCTGATAGCCCTGACGACAAGAAAATGAAACGCTGCTTCATATACGAAGCAGACCCAGGGGAAGGAAGTTCGAATGGCGACGATTCGCGAGCCTGCGCGCGACATCCCGGTCCTGATGAATGTCGACATCGTCGTCGTCGGCGGCGGCACCACCGGGCCGATCGCGGCGGCAGCGGCGGCGCGTCGCGGCAAGACGGTCGCCCTCATCGAGCGCTTCGGCTCGCTCGGCGGAAACCTGACGCTTGGTCTCAATACCAAGCCCTCCGGCGCGCTCGTCGGCGGGCTCCCGCTCGAGTTATGGACACTCGCCCGGTCGAACGGCGCCGCCGGCGACGACTACTTCGCCGGAACCAAGACCGGAAAAGTCAAAATCGCTTCGCCCTGCGATCCCGAGATCATGAAGATGCTGCTGACGCGTCTTTGTGCCGACGCGGGCGTCCAGATCCTGTTCGAGACCGTGGTGTCCCGCCCCGTCCTGGAGGGCAAGACGGTGACCGGCGTCATTGTCGAAAGCAAAGCCGGGCGCAGCTTCATCGGCGCCAAGGTCGTGATCGACTGTTCGGCCGACGGCGACATTGCAGCAGGTGCCGGCGCGCCGTTCGTGATGGGCTCGGGCGGAAACAATGCCGAAACACAGATGCAGCCGGTCGGCATGTATTTCACCATGTCCGACGTCGACGTGGTCGAACTCGCGCATTGGGCACGCCAGAGCGACGACATCCCGGCGCAGGCGATCCCGGACAATGACGAAGATCTCGACTACGGCCTGTGGCTGACCGGTTTCAACCAGACGGTCCGGGCCTATCGCGCCGAGACCAAGATCGATCTGCCGCGCGAGAATATCACGCTCAAGACAGCCAACGGTCTCATGTACGTGAATGCGACGCGCGTGCTGGGCGTCGATGTCTTTTCACCGACCGAATTCAGTGCCGCCATCGTCGAGTGCTATCGGCAGATCGAGGAATACGCGCGCTTCCTGGTCAAGAAAGTGCCGGGCTTCGCCAAGGCGAAGATCGCCCAGATTGCGCCCGTCCTTGGCGTGCGCGAGACCCGACATATCCAGGGCGAGTACACGCTGACGGCCGACGACGTTCAGGGCCACGGCAGCTTTCCCGACACGATTGGTGCCGATGTTTCCGCCTTCGACGTTCACGACGTCAAAGGCGCCGATGTCGACTTCCAGGGCCTGCGCCCCTACGAGCTGCCGTATCGCTGCATGGTGCCGCTCGGGGTCGAGCAGTTGCTGGTCGCGGGCCGCTGCATCTCGGCCGACCACGTCGCGCATGGACGAAGCCGCAACATGCCGGCCTGCATGGCGACAGGTCAGGCTGCCGGCATCGCGGCAGCGATTGCGCTGGAACACAACACGACGGTCCGCGACGTTCCAATCGACCGCGTGCAAAGCGCGCTTCGCGAGATCGGCATGCCGCTGCGCGCGGACGATCTGCGTTGACCGGCCGCGCACGGCGGCGAGGGTTACGACTCACGCCAGCCGAGCTGCGCCGAAACCTGTGCGGCCGCACGCAACACCTGGTCGCGAACGGCATCCAGGTCTTTCAGGACAGTCTCGGAATCCGACACGTTGATTGCGGCGACGATCTTTCCTTCGCCGTCGCGAACGGGCGCGGACAGGCTGACGATCCCGCTGACGAAGGCGGAGCGGTGCCAGGCATAGCCTTGCGCACGCTCCTTGATGAGCAGCCCCCACAACGCCTCCACCGTGGTCGGCGTCTGATCGGAGAAGGCCTGCATCGTGACGCCCTCATACAGGGCGGCGAGCTCGGCCTGGCTCAGATCGAACAGAAGCGCCCGTCCCGTCGCGACAGCGTGGCACGGGTAGCGCGTGCCGACGGGAATATCGCCGCGCATGCGATGCAGCGACGAGGCATTCAGCACGTAGACGATGTCGGTGCCGTCACGCACGCACATATGCGCCGAGAAACCGGTGCGGTCGCGCAACGCATTGAGCGCGTCCCGGCCGGAGGTGACGACCTCGGTCGTATGCAGATAGTCGAAGCCGAGCAGGAGAACCTTGGGCCCGAGACGGAATGCGTGCGAATCGGGCAGGCGCTGCAAGTAGCCATCGCGCTCGAGCGTGTAGGCCAATCGGAACGCGGTCGCCCGCGACAGATCCAGCGCGGACGCGATTTCCGGCAGGGTCACGACGCGCCGCTCGCGGCGAAACAGATGCAGGATCGCCAGTCCGCGGCGCAGGGCGGTGACGATATAGCGAGCCTGCTCCGGCTCGTTCTGCTGCGACATGGTCCGATCATCTCCGGCAAAGCGATCGACTGGCCGACGGATCGGCCCGACCGCGACGAGCGGTATTGTTGAAAACGAGGGCGTTTACAAGAACTCGCGCCGACGCAACTGCCGTCCTGCGCGAGGATCGTAGGCGCTGCGATCGTGTGTATCCACAGTCGGAGTAGCAGCGTGAGCACGATTGGTCCTGCGCCTGACTCCCTTCTGCCGCCGGGCGTCCGCGCGCGCATCGTCCACGGCGTGAATGGCCTCGCGATGCATATGCTCGAGGCTGGCTACGACGACGGCGAGCGGCCCGTCGTGCTGCTGCTCCACGGCTTTCCGGAACTCGCCTATTCGTGGCGCAAGGTCATGAAGCCGCTCGCGGATGCCGGCTTTCACGTGGTGGCGCCGGACCAACGCGGCTACGGCCGCACCGGTCCTGCGCCGATCGAGTATGACGATGACCTCGGCCCGTTTCGCCTCCTGAATCTCGTCAGAGACATGGTGGCGCTGACATCCGTCTTGGGTCTGGGCGCGGTGTCGGCCGTCGTCGGTCACGATTACGGCGCGTCGGTCGCGGCCGCCTGCGCGCTGGTTCGCCCGGATCTGTTCCGCTCGCTCATCATCATGAGCGCGCCATTCACCGGACCGCCGTCATGGCCGCTCGCGCCGCCCCCGTCCGAAGATGCGATCAGCCAGGCTCTGGCTTCCCTCGACCCGCCGAGAAAGCACTACCACGCCTATTTCGCGACGCGCGCCGCCAACCAAGACATGTGGCATTGCCGCCAGGGCGTTCACGCTTTCCTGCGCGCCTACTTCCATTTCAAGAGCGCGGATTGGCCCGGCAACAAGCCGTTCGAGCTTCAATCCTGGTCGGCCGAGGAATTGGCCAGGATGCCGAACTATTACGTCATGCCCCTGGGGCTTGGCATGGCCGACGCCGTCGCACCGGAAATGCCGAGCGAGCGCGCCATCGCGGCCTGGCTGCCCGACAGCGAGTTGCGCTTCTACAGCGATGAATATGTCCGCACCGGCTTCCAGGGTGGCCTGCAATGGTATCGCGGCCGCATGAACGGAAGTCTCGCGCAGGAACTCGCGTTGTTCGCGGGCAGAACCATCGATTGTCCCGCCCTCTTCATGGCCGGCGACAAGGACTGGGGCGCCTATCAGATACCGGGCGGCCTGCAGCGCATGCGAAGCAAGGTTTTCACCGACATGCGCGATCACTGCCTGGTCGAAGGCGCCGGTCATTGGGTGCAACAGGAACGCCCCGAAGCGACCTGTGCGCACATGCTCAACTTCATCACGTCCGCCCTCGGGCGCTCACGGTGATGGCCACGGCTCAGCTCGTGATTTCACACCGACCGACATTCGGCAGGTAAGCGCAGACAATCGTCGCAACATCGGGCCAGCAATTCGTTCGCGCCGACATCAATCGAGCGGACAAAAAACAACTTGCGGCCTATCAGGGAGGAGAAGCGTCGTGCAGGGACTCGAACAACAAGGCACTACTCTGATCATCGTCATGGTGCTGGCCTACATGGCCATCACATCCTGGCTCACGTTCCGTTTCCGATCAAAGAACTCGTCGGACTTCATGGTGGCGGCACGCTCGGTTCCGGCCTTGGTGATCGGCGTGCTGATGATGTCGGAATTCATCGCGCCGAAATCGACCATCGGCGTCGCGCAGGTTGCGTTCGAATCGGGCATGGCCGCGTCCTGGGGCGTGCTGAGCGTCGCGCTCGGCTTCCTGCTCTTCGGCCGGGTGCTCGGCAAGAAGCTGTACGCATCCGGCGAGTACACGATCTCCGCCGCCATCGCCCAAAGATATGGCCGTTCGACGCAGCTCACTGTGTCGTTGATCATGATCTATGCGCTGCTGCTGGTGAATGTCGCTTTTTACGTCGCCGGCGCCGCTGCGCTGGCCACCGCCTTCCATATGTCGCTGACAACCGCGTCCATCCTGATCGCGGTGATCAGCACGATCTACTGCATCATCGGCGGGCAGAAGAGCGCTGCCTACGTGTCGCTGATGCACACCGCGGTGAAAGTTCTCGGCGTCGCCATCGTTCTCGGTGTGGCCCTGCACATGAGCGGCGGAATCGCGCCGATCGTCGAGAAGCTGCCGTCGTCCTATTTCACCTGGGACGGCACGATCGGGCTGACGACAATCATTGCCTGGACCATCGCGAGCATCGGATCGATCTTCTCGACGCAGTACATCATGCAGGCGATCTCGTCGCTCAAGGGACCCCAGGACGTCCGGAAAGCCTGCAACACGGCGGCAATCCTTTGCGTTCCGCTGAGCATCGCGCTCGGTCTGATCGGCGTCGCCGCGAAGTTTCTCTTTCCGGAGATGAAGAGCCTCTACGCCTTCCCGGTTTTTCTGAGCCACATGCCGCCGTGGCTCTCCGGTGTCGTGTTGGTTTCCATCGTCGCATCGATCCTGGTCGGGGTGAGCAGCGTTGGCCTGGCGACGTCGGCGCTGATCGTGCGCGACTTCTATGTTCCTGCACGACGCCCCACGCCAGAGGCCGAGCTTCGCATGTCGCGGCTGCTCTTTATTCCGATCAGCTTCCTCCCCGTGCTGCTGGTTTTTTTCGTACCGCAGGTGCTTCACCTGTCCTTCTTCACCAGAGCGTTGCGCCTGTCGATCTCGGTGGTGGCAATCTTCGCCTTCTATCTTCCGCAGTTCGGAACCAATCGTGGCGCGACACTCGGGCTGGCCGCCTCAACCGTCACCACGACAGGCTGGTACGTGATGGGTGACCCGTTCGGTATCGATGACATCTACATCGCGCTGGTGACCCCGGCGATCGTGATGCTGATCGAATGGCTGCTGGTGCGTCCGGTCGGGAAAGCGCGGGTCGGCGCGATTCAAAGCTGATCGCCCGCGCGACGGCAGCGCGTCAGGCCAGCAGCCAGTCGCCCGTGACCTTGGCCTGGTTCTCGGCCGAGTCGGCGAAGTTCAGCAGCAGCTGCGGGCGTCCGAGCTGCGCG
Organism: Rhodospirillales bacterium; assembly: GCA_028291365.1. Taxonomy (GTDB): domain Bacteria; phylum Pseudomonadota; class Alphaproteobacteria; order BOG-932; family Roseiterribacteraceae; genus Roseiterribacter. Next base: position 8,849 of record JAQGIE010000268.1, on the reverse strand, counting down.
ATGGAGTCGAGCTGGTGCTGGTACCCGGCGTCGTCGGGATCCCGGCCGAGCACGTTGTTGTAGAGCAGCTTCACGAAATCGCGGTCGCTGGCGTTGCTGCCGTAGCGTGCGACGAACTCGGCCGAGGCAATGAAGTTGCTCGCCAGCTGCTGCGGCGTGATGCCGAGATGCAGCGTGTCGATCTGTACCGCCAGGCCGGCCGCGTCGGGCGCGCGGGCGAAGGCGGCGGCGTAGAGCCGCGCGATCGTCGCGTCGGCGCCGGTCACCGCAAACAGCGTCTTGTCGGCAAAACGCAGCGCCTCGACGTCGCGCAGCGTGTCGATTCCGTCGGGCCCCGCGACGGTGACGCTGCCGTCTCCGTTGCGCACGACCGTCGCCGCGGCGCGCGCGGCGGAGAAGCCGGCGAGGTCGAATCCGGCGCCGCCCGCGATCGTGTCGTTCCCGTCGAGTCCGAACAGAATGTCAGCGCCGGCGCCGCCGTCGACGACGTCGCTGGCGCCGTCGATGCCGAACCAGACATTGTTGCCGGCGTCCGGTGTCGCCGAAACCATGCCTTCGTCATGCAGCACCGCGAAATCGGCGAGCGTCAGCGTGCGCGTGCGGTTCTCCTGCCAGAACAGAAGGTCGGCCGGATCGGCGAGGTGAAACCATTTCGAGCCGGCGCCGTGGGTCGTGTCGATGGCGGCGCGGCCGCCGGTTGCCGCGCGCATCGCCGCGCTGTCATAGAATCCGTCCGTCGTGGTGTGCTCGTCGTAGACGGTGCGCGCGTCGGTCGGGAAACTGCCGTCGAGATTGCGCACGCCGTCGAATCCGAAAATGTGACCCAGCTCGTGCGTGACGATGGCGAGAAAGTCGGACCTGCCGAACGGCGCCGCGTCGCTGCGGTCATCCGGCGTCGGGTCGAACCAGAAGCGCTGGATCTGATCGCTGTTCACCACGATCAGCCCTTCGGGCACGTCGATGCCGTTGCGATCACGGCCGGTCTGGAATTCGTCCAGCCAGACGGGTTTCAGCAGGCGCAACCCATCGGGCCCGACCGTGGTCGGCAGGTACGCATTGGCTTCGGCGGCGGCGAGGATGCTGGGACCGCTCGATTCGAAACTGATCTGCAGATCGAACGTGCCGAGGCCCTGGAAGTACTTGCCGTAATAGCGCAGCGCGGCTTCGGCATCGGCTTGCACCGACGCCAGGAACGTGGCGTCGAGCGGCGTCGTCGCCGAGAAACTGTTCAGGACGACGCGAAAGTCGAAACTCATGTTTCCCCGGCCGGCCCCGTCGATCGAGGTGCGTTGCGCTGGCTGCTGGCGACGCTACAGGGGCGGGAAACGAATGTGCAAGAGCCGCCGGAAGCCGCTCTTTAAACGAGAAGCCAGTCGCTGGCGACCTTGCTCTGATTCTCGGCCGACTCACCGAAATTCAGCAATAGCTGCGCCCGGTCCTGCCCGTGCGTCAGCGCGTTCATCTGCACCGCAAAACCGACGCCGTCGGGCGCGCGTCCCAGCACGTTGGCATAGAGGGCGGTGATGTACTGATTGTCGTCCTGGCTGGTGCCATAGCGCGCGATGAACTCGGCGCTGCCAAGGAAGTTCTGCGCCAGCTGCAACGGCGTGACGCCGGCATGCAGCGTGTCGAGCTGGTTGGCGAGGCCGGCCGCGTCGGGCGCGCGCGCGAAGGCGGCGGAATAGAGCCGCGCCACCGTTGCATCGGCGCCGGCGACGTCGAACATCGCCTTGTCGGCGAATTGCAGGAGTTCGACATGGCGCAGCGTGTCGGTTCCTTCGCTGCCGCCGGCCTGCGCCTGCACGATGCGATTGCCGGTGGTGCCGCTGATGATGTAGGCGGCACGAACATTGGCGTAGGCGGAGGTGTCGAACCCGGCGCCGCCGTCGATCAGGTCGTTGCCCTGCCAGCCATCGAGGCGATCGTTGCCGGCGAGACCGTAGAGATGATCGTCGCCGGGCAGGCCGAGCACGCCATCGGCGCCGTCGCTGCCGAACCAGACATTGTCGTTGGCGTCGGGAGTCACCGACTGGATGCCGTTGTCGTGCAGCACCGCAAGATCGACATCCGAGATCTGCCGCCGCACGCCGGCCGATGCAGCCCAGAACATCATGTCGTTCGGCACCGCCAGGTGATACCAGCGCGAGCCTGTGTCATGCGTCGAATCGATGGCGACCGGGTTGCCGTTGTTGGCGGCGCGCACCGCTTCGGAATCGTAGACCCAGCCCAGCGCCGGATCGAGCCGCATCGCCTGATCGTACGGCGTGCGATCGCCATCGAAGAAGCTGCCGTCGACCTGCCGGTTTCCGATGAAGCCGAGCGCGTGCATCGTCTCGTGCACCATCACGGCTTCGAAATCGATCAGCGACGAGGGCGGCCGGTCGGTGAGATCGTCGGGCGTCGGGTCGAACCAGAACAGCGCCATCCGGTCGACGTTGATCGTGATGTGAAAGTCGCTGCGCGAACTGCCGTTGGGATCGCGGCCGGTGGTGAATTCGTAGGCCGGGCCCGGCTGCTGCAGCAGGCCGCCGCTCGCGAGGTGGCCGACGACGCCGAACGCATCGGGGCCGGCTTGTGCGAGAAATGCGTTGCTGCCCTGGGACGCGGTCGTGGCGGCGACATCCAGCGAGCCGAGGCCCTGGATGTAACGACCCAGCCAGCGCAAGGCCCCTTCAAGGTCGGACTGGATCAGCGCTGCGGTATTGCTGCCGAGCGTCCCGGTCGGATCGGAGAAGGAAACAGAAAAACCGAACATGGCGCAGCAGCATAGACCCGCCGATCGTGACTGGGCGATGACAAGCAAACACTGATTTCATTTGTGTTTCCCGGCCGCCCGATCGGCGATGCGCGGTACGGGTGCGGCGTAATTCCACAGTTATTTTAAAGCATCGTTCACAAAGGCCCGTTACGCAGCAGGCTCGAGCGAACGGCGCTCGGCTTGAATGCTGGGAATGGAGCAGCGATGAACACCGACATAAAAGTCCTGGTCGTCGACGACTACAAGACGATGACCAAGATTGTCGCGAACCTGCTGAAGACGATCGGCTTCAAGGAAGTCGTCGAGCTGAACGATGGTGCGAGCGCGCTGCAGGCTCTGCGCAAGGATCGGTTCGGCCTCGTCATCAGCGACTGGAACATGGAGCCGATGACCGGGCTGCAGCTGCTGCAGGAATGCCGCAAGGACGCGCATCTCGCCAAGATCCCGTTCATCATGATCACGGCCGAGAGCAAGACCGAGAACGTGATCGCCGCCAAGCAGGCCGGCGTCGACAACTACATCGTGAAGCCATTCAACGCTGAAACGCTGAAGTCCAAAGTCGAGAGCGTCCTGAACAAAGCGGCCTGAGGAGATCACCATGCCGATCGACTCCAACGGCCTAGCCGTCCTCGCCGAGGTCGGCGACTCGTATGAGCCGGTGGCCAAGCGCGAAGCGATGGCGGCGGCGATGCGCGCGCTGGGGCAGGCCATCGAGCGCGCCTTTCGCGACCTCGCCGAGGTCAACGCGGGCGAGCTGAGCAGCAAGGACGTTCCGACCGCCGCTGACCAGCTCGAAGCGGTGGTGCAGGCGACCGAGTCCGCGACCAACACGATTCTGGCCGCGGCCGAAAAGATCGAAAAAGTGCAGCTCGAAGTCGGGGTGCAGCAAGCGGCCAAGCTCGGCGAGATCGTCGGCGAGATCTATGAAGCCTGCTCGTTCCAGGACATCACCGGCCAGCGCATCGCCAAGGTGCTGCGCGCGCTGCGCACGATCGAGGAACGCCTGGCCAAGATGGCCGCGACCCTGGATCGCGCCGGCACCGGGCCGGTCGCCCCGACCGCAGACAAGCGCACCGGCGACGAAGCCTTGCTCAACGGCCCGCAGCTGGCGGCCCAGGCGATGAGCCAGGAAGAAATCGACCGGCTGCTCGCGGATCTGTAGCCCTTATTCCCCGCGAAAGCGGGGATCCATCTCGGGTTCAAATGCAAACGGCGGTGGTCTCGCGACCACCGCCGTTTCTTCATGCGTCCAGCAACGCGGAGAAACGGATCCCCGCTTGTGCGGGGAGTTGTTTCACCAGCCGCACTGACGACCCTTGTTCTGCTGATCGAGCCACGTCTTCAGCGGCGCGAAATAAGCGAGGATCGCCGAGGCATCCATCCGGTCGGTGCCGGTGAACGCTTTGAGCGCTTCGGGCCACGGCTTCGACGCGCCCATTTCGAGCATCGCGTTGTAGCGTTTGCCGACTTCCTTGTTGCCGTAAAAGGTGCAGCGATGCAGCGGGCCGGTCCAACCCGCCTGTTCGCACGCCGCCTTGTGGAACTGGAATTCGAGAATGTGCGCCAGGAAGTAGCGCGTGTACGGCGTGTTGCCGGGTACGTGATACTTGGCCCCCGGATCGAACGAGTCGGCATCGTCGGCGACCGGACGCTTCACGCCCTGGTATTTCTCGCGCAGCGCCCACCAGGCTTTTTCATAGTCGGCCGGTTTGGTCCTGCCCGCGAACACGTCCCAGCGCCAGCGATCGATCAACAGGCCGAACGGGAGGAACGCGACCTTGTCCATCGCGCGCTTCAACAACAGGCCGGTGTCTTTCGACGGATCCGGCTCGGCGCCCAGCAACCCGATCTGTTTCAGGTAGGACGGCGTCAACGCCAGCTGGATCGTGTCGCCGATCGCTTCGTGGAAGCCGTCATTGGCGCCGCCGCGGAACAGCGGCGGCTGGTTCTTGTAAGCGCGCTGATAGACGTTGTGGCCCAGCTCGTGATGCACGACCTGGAAATCCTCGTCGGTGCCCGACATGCACATCTTGATGCGCAGATCGTCCTTGTTGTCGAGGTCCCAGGCGCTGGCGTGACACACGACCTCGCGGTCGCGCGGCTTCACGAACAGCGAGCGTTCGTAGAACGTCTTGGGCAACGGCGCGAAGCCCATCGACGTGTAGAAGCCTTCACCGGTCTTGGTGATCTTGATCGGGTCGTAGCCCTGCTGCTTCAGCAGCGCGTTGAGATCGTAGCCGGGGTCGGCATCGGCGGGCGCCACGACGTCGAAAATATCGCCCCAGGCCTGGGCCCACATATTGCCCAGCAGATGCGCCGGGATCGGGCCCGTCTTGGCCACGACCGCGTCGCCGTATTTCTCGTTCAGCTTGCCGCGCACATAGCAGTGCAGCGACTCGTACAGCGGTTTGACCTGATCCCACAGACGGTCGGTCTCGGCTGCGAACGCATCGGCCGGCATGTCGTATTTCGAGCGCCACAAGGCGCCGACATCGCTGTAGCCCAGCTCGCGCGCGCCTTCGTCGGCGAGCTCGACCATCCGCTCATATTTCGCCTTCATCGGCTTGGCCTGCGCGTGCCAGCCGGTCCAGGCGGCGAGCAGCTTCTGCGGATCGCGTTCGCGCCGCATCAGCTCTTCCAGCGCGTTGCCGTCGATGCATTTCTCGCCCCCGATGTCGGATGGGCTGCACCATTTGGCGGCGCCGTACATGCCCTGCAGCTCGGTCTTGAGCTGCGCCAGCTCGGTGGCCTTGGCCGGATCTTTCGGCGACGGCAGGTTGGTGCCGCGCTTGAGCAGGTCCAGCTTGCGCCGCACGACCGGGTCGACCTGCACGCCGTCATATTTCTTGGCGTCGGCGGCGAACTGCACCGCCATCGTGGTGAGGCGTTGCGACGCCAGCGCCGACAGTTTGTTGGTGTCGGCGGTGATGAAGTTGACCTGCACCCACGAGGCTGCAGAGCTTTCGAGACCCTGCGCCTCGAGCTGCCGTTCGGCGTTGGCGACGAAGGCGGCTGCTTCGGAAGCGGTGGGCGGAGCCGCCCGCGCCGGCATCGCGATCGCGAGCAGGGCGGCAGCGGCGACAGAGGCGACGAGTTTGTTCAAGGTCGGTGCTCGCTTGGCGTTGAGACGAGCATCCGTCCTAGCGGCTCGCTTTGGGCCGGGCCAGCGCCGCGTTTCGGTTCGGTGCGACAGGCCCCGCTGGCCGAAAGCTTCTGTCCCGGTTCAAGCTGGGTCGGGATCGATTCCAACCAGCGGCACGTTCGCCACCTCGTGCCCCGGCGGGAGTCGGGTGCGACCAAACAGGAGCCGCCGGGACGCTCGCGCGCCGGGGGCGTTCGATGAGGCGGGATGCAGGACCGACCGGACTCTGGACGCAAGCGCGTCGTGATCGTGGGCGCCGGTTTCGGCGGCCTCTGGTGTGCGCAGGGTCTGCGCAAGGCGGACCTCGATGTCATCATCGTCGACCGCCACAACTATCATCTGTTCCAGCCGCTGCTGTACCAGGTCGCGACCGCGGCGCTGTCGCCCGCCGACATCGCGGCGCCGATCCGCAACATCGTGCGCGACCAGCGCAATGTGCGCGTGCTGCTGGACGAGGTCACATCGGTCGATCGTGCCGCCCGGACGGTGCAGCTCGCGGTGGGCGGGCCGCTGGCCTATGACCGGCTGGTGCTCGCGACCGGCGTTCGCCACGCCTATTTCGGCCATGACGAATGGGCCGAGTTCGCGCCCGGATTGAAGACGATCGATGACGCGACGCAGATACGCCGTCAGGTGCTGCTCGCCTTCGAACGGGCCGAGATCGAAACCGACCCGGCGCGTCGCACGGCGCTGCTCACCTTCGCCGTGGTCGGGGCCGGTCCGACCGGCGTCGAACTGGCGGGCGCCATCGCGGAGCTCGCGCGGCATGCGATCGTGCGCGACTTCCGCACCATCAGGCCGGACTCGGCGCGCATCCTGTTGCTCGAAGCGGGCCCGCGCGCGCTGCCCAGCTTTCGCGAATCATTGTCCGATGAAGCGGCGCGTTCGTTGCGCAAACTCGGCGTCGAGTTGCGCGTCGGCGCCAAGGTCGAAGCGATCGACGCCGACTCGGTGACGATCAACGGCGAGCGCGTGCCTTGCAGGACCACCGTCTGGGCCGCCGGCGTGCGCGCATCGCGGGCTGCAACCTGGCTCGACGTGCCGTGCGACCGCAACGGGCGGGTCGTGGTCGACGACCATCTGCATCCGCCCGGACTCGAGGATGTCTATGTCGTCGGCGACACCGCCGCGGTCGCGGCGCCGGAGGATGCGAGCTATGGCGCCTTCGTGCCCGGCATCGCACCGGCGGCGAAACAGATGGGCGGCTGGGTGGCGCGCGACATCGCCGCCTGGGCCAGCGGAAGCACCGCGCCGTCGCCGTTCCGCTACAAGCATCAAGGTTCGCTCGCCACGATCGGGCGCAAATCGGCGGTGGTCGATTTCGGTTTCGTGCGCATGTCGGGCTTCTCCGCCTGGGTGCTGTGGTCGATCGCGCACATCTTCTTCCTGATCGGCTTTCGCAACCGCCTCGTCGTGGCGTGGAACTGGCTGTGGCAGTATCTGACCTTCCACCGCGGCGCGCGGCTGATCACCGGCAACGACGAGAAGGACGTGTGAGCCTGACGCGATCCAAACGCCCGGCCGCGGTCCCGACCACGGCGTAAACAGGGGCGCAGTCCCCATTCTCCGTACGTTGTCGGCGTGGCGCGGCTGCCGCTATACCGGCAGGCATGGCGCTCCCTCTCGACGGTATCCGCGTTCTCGACCTGTCGCGGGTTCTCGCCGGCCCGTGGGCGACGCAGATGCTCGCCGATCTCGGCGCCGAGGTGATCAAGATCGAACGGCCCGGAAGCGGCGACGACACGCGCGGCTGGGGGCCGCCCTACCTCGCCGCCGGAGACGGCAGCGCGACGGGCGAGTCGGCCTATTTCCTGTCGTGCAATCGCGGCAAGAAATCGGTGGCGGTCGATATGGCGAGCGAGGCGGGGCAGAAGCTGCTGCGCGACCTCGCCGCGATCAGCGACGTGGTGGTCGAGAATTTCAAAGTCGGCGGGCTGGTGCCGTACGGGCTCGATTACCAATCGCTGCGCGCCATCAATCCGCGTCTCGTCTATTGCTCGATCACCGGCTTCGGTCAGGACGGGCCCTACGCGCATCGCCCGGGCTATGATTTCGCCATCCAGGGCATGGGCGGCTTGATGTCGATCACCGGCGAGCCGGGCGGCGAGCCGCAGAAAGTCGGCGTCGCGGTCACCGACATCATGACCGGTATGTACGCGACCATCGCCGTGCTCGGCGCGCTGCGCGCGCGCGACGCCAGCGGCGTCGGGCAATCGATCGACCTGGCGCTGCTCGACGTGCAGGTCGCCTATCTCGGCAACCAGGCCTCGTCCTACCTCGTCTCGGGCAAGGTGCCGTCGCGCCTCGGCAACGCGCACCCGTCGATCGTGCCGTACCAGGCGTTCGCGACCGCCGACGGATGGATCGTGCTGGCGGTCGGCAATGACGAGCAGTTTCGCCGCTGGGCTGCGCTGGCAGGCGCGCCCGAGCTGGCCGACGACGAGCGCTTTCGCACCAACGCGGGGCGCACGCGCAATCGCGAAACGCTGGTGCCGCGCATCGCCGAGCTGATGCGCGCCCAGCCCGGCGCGTGGTGGATCGAACGCTGCGAAGCGTCGGGCGTGCCCTACGGTCCGATCAACGACATCGCGCAGGTCTTTGCCGATCCGCAGGTCGTGCATCGCGAGATGCGGCTGGACCTGCCCCATCCGCTGGCGGGCACCGCGCCCGGCGTGCGCAATCCGATCCGCTATGACGCGACGCCGATCGAACACGAAGCGGCACCGCCGACCTTGGGCCAGCACACCGATACGGTGCTGGCCGACCTGCTGGGGCTCGATCCGGCCGCCATCGCGCGCCTTCGCGGCGACCGGGCCATCGGCTGACCCTACCGTCCGCGGACGTAGCTGCGGACGTCGAACCGCACCCTGCGGACGTTGCTGCGGACGGTCCGGACGCAAAGGCAACGTCCGCGGACGTGGCGCGGACATCAAGCGCTCTCCGCGGACA
>JAQGIE010000220.1 GCA_028291365.1 Rhodospirillales bacterium | reverse complement strand
CCGGTCGGATTCGCGGGAAGGATTTTCTTTTTTCTCGGCGGGCGGATTCAAGATCGCTCAAGCATCTAGGTTTGAATGACGTTGTGCACGTGACGCGTGCCGCCGCATCAATTCGGCGATGGCGACGGATCCTTCACGACGAGGATCGTCCCGTTTTCGTCGCGAAAAGCCAGCCCGGTTCCGACAAGCATCTGCTTCAAAGCTTCGCGTACGTCGAACTGGCCGCGGATCGCGTTGGTCTGGATGCCGCGCAGCCGGATTCCCGGCGCGACGATCTGGATCGAGGCTTGGCGGGCAAATTCGGGGATCGCCTGCGTCGCCGGCTGGGCCGGAACGTCGAAGGACTTCGTTTGCGCGTGGGCCGGCACGATCCAGAACAGGCTCGCAAGCGCGATGCACCGGGCGAGCATCGCCGCACGAAAAATGGCTCGCATCCCTCATCCGTTCTTATCGGGTTTTGTGCGTGAACGGCTCCGTTCGAAGAATAGATGCGCGAAGCGGCGTCGATCCGCTCACCTGATGAAAATTTGGGAGAGGTTCCGGCGAATGTCGGCCCGGCACGTCGTGAAGACAGCGGCGCTTCTTGAAGTTGGCCGCACCCGTCGATTTCAGCTTTTCGATCACCGCGTTCGTCATTAGCGGCTTCCGACGCTTCGCTGCCTGATCGGATGTCTCGCCCGCGCGCGGCTTCGTCCACCACGGCATCGCCGGGCACGTGTCCCAGTGCAACAATTCGAAGCGCAGTTCGCTATCGCTCTCTCGAAGCACGGGCACGACGCTCTTCGGCGCTACGTTCCAGCGCGGCTCAACGTCCGTCCCGCGTAACGCGTCGGCGTTGGTCCTCCTTGGCGCGAACGAAGACTCGAACAGCTCGATGATCTGGTGATGCGTGTAGGTGCGTCGGACTCGGTTGCACATCTGCGGACTCGGTCGATGGTGCGGAGGTGAACAGTCGGGCTGGCTGGTGACGCGAGCTGGATGTGGTCAAACGGCTTCGTCATCTCGCCTCACGGCCCGGCTTCAGCACGAACCGCAGCGTGTGCTCCACCGCGTCCGCCACCGACCAGTTCGGCTCGCTTGAGGTTCTCGACCCTAAGGGCGCCCTGGCGAGGTCCGCTCGCGGGATCCTTCGGGGTCAGTCACCAGGCTCGAAACTTGGCAGCATGCGGCATACCGATGTTAGGCTGTCGGCGCAGGCGGTGCGGGGAGCTGGCGATGGCGACTTTCGTATTGGTCACGGGGGCGTGGCACGGCAGCTGGTGCTGGAAGCGGGTGCGCAATGCGCTGACCGCCCAGGGACACGCCGTCTTCACCCCGACCCTGACCGGCCTGTGCGAGCGGCGCCACCTGTTGTCGCGGGATGTCGACCTTCATACGCACATCGACGACGTCGCCAACCTGATGCGCTGGGAGGAGCTGACGGACGTTGTCCTGGTGGGCCACTCTTATGGCGGCTGCGTGATCAGCGGAGTCGCGGATCGAATGAGCGAGAAGATCGGGACGCTGGTCTACCTGGATGCCTTCGTGCTCGAGAACGGTCAGACCCTGCACGACACCCTGCCGGCGGAACATCGCCAGGGCCAGTTGGACGCCGCGGCGGCGCTCGGCGACGGCTGGCGCGTGCCGCCGATCCCAGCGGCGGTGTTCAACGTCAATGCCGCTGACCGGGCCTGGGTCGACGACCAGTGCACCGATCAGCCGCTGGCCAGCTTCCAGCAGAAGCTGCACCTGGACCACAGCGACGCCGCTGTTGAGTCGATCCACTACATCTATGCGGCGGATTGGGAGGCGACGCCGTTCACCGGCTTCTATGAGCGCGCCAAAGCGCGGGGTTGGTCGACGCGGGAGATCGCCTGCGGCCATGACATCATGCTCGACCGGCCGGCGGAACTCACAGCGGCGCTGTTGCAGGCGGCTGCGAGCTGAGAGAGTCAAAGGTCTGCTTCCCACCCTTGGCGGACGTCCGCAGCGTTCGCTTCCAAGCCGACCGGACTCGAGCTTCAGAAGGCCCCAGCGTAGGCATCGTTCTCCGCAGCAACCGCTTCGGCGCCGTAGGCGCATCGGAGGTATCTGACGTGCGTGACTCCACGGCGTCATGCTTTCCCCGGGACACCCTCAGGGCTTCGCACAGGGACACCGATGCGTCACAAGCGGCGGCCCGCGATTATGCGCATAGGTACATGCCGCCATGAACGCTGCCACGACCGGCGACGATGACGATACGGGCGCATCGCACCGTGGCGGCGCGTTTCGCGACCCGGCTTTCGCAGACGCGTTGGACTACGAACCTGCCCGCGCGCTGTACCAAGTCTGGTGTGCCGCCTGGCACGAGGGATCGCTGCCGGGCAAGCGCGCGGTTACACCGCCGCATACGCCGGCGCGCGCGCTTCCAAATCTGTTCGTGCACGAAGAAGAAGGCGCACGCTTTCGCTGCCGGCTGACCGGAAGCGAATTGGACTGCGTGTTCGGATCGAACCGTAGCGGCGCCTATCTCGACGAGATGCTGTCGGGCGAGGCGCTGGCGAGCCGGGTCGGCCTGATGCGGCGCAGCCTCGACGAACAGACGGCGATGCTGTTCGCGGGCCATTTGTTCGCGCCGGAGCGCGAGCATGTCCGGACCATGCGGCTGCTTCTTCCAGTGCGCGATGAAAGCACCGGTGCGCGCGTCATCGTTGGACTCGCCTGGTTTCCGAGCGGCTTGCCGGCTGCCGACACGTCCGGCCGGAAAACCTCC
>JAQGIE010000193.1 GCA_028291365.1 Rhodospirillales bacterium | reverse complement strand
CACGTCGCGCGCGGGATCGCCACCATCCTGCGTTTCGGCCCAGACCAGGGTCGCGGGCGCATCGTTGCGCCACGACACGCTGCGCGGCCCGACCGGTACGGCGTCGAACGTGGTCGGCAGATTGTCGATCAGCGGCCGGTCGGTGACGCGATGTTCGAGCGCGCCCGACAGGTTCCACACCGCGATCTCGGTCGGGAAATCGCTCGACGGCACGACATAGCTGAACGGCCGCTTCAGAACCTGCACCAGCAGATGCTTTCCGTCGGGCGACAGGGCGTAGGACGCGACGATGGCGGCGGCGCCGATCGGCTGCACGGCTCCGCCCGCCAGGCCGACGCGCGCGAACTGCGAGGTGCAGTAATATTCGAACAGCGCTTCGTCATGCGCGCTTTCGAGCAGGTCTTCGTAGGTGCGCGTCGGCGCGACGCGACCGATATTCTCCTGGATGGTCGGGCCGTCCGGCGTCGTCGAACGTTGCGGCGGCGCCTTGCGGCCCGGCTTCACGCTGACGATGACGAAACCCGAACTGTCGCGCAGCCAGGTGAAGGGCTCGGCCAAGGTGGCGTTGAGCACGGCGCCGGTCACGCGATGCGCTTGCGCGGTCGCGACGTCGGCGACCCAAAGTTCGAGTCCGTTGGCGGCTTCGGCGACGAAGGCCAGATGCCGGCTGTCGGGCGACCAGCTCGGCGTGGTGAAACGCATCTTCGCGGGCAGTGCGACCTGTTTGACCGTGCCGCTCGCAATGTCCTGAAAGGACAGGTCGGTCAGCCAGTTCATTCGAATCTCGGCCAGGCCGTTGGTGCGCGGATTGATGCGATGGCCGGCGAGACGAAGGATCGGCTGGCCCAGCGCCGCGACCGACGGCAGGTTTTCGCGCCCGAAGATCGCCAGCTGCTTGCGATCGGTGCTGACCGTGACGCGCGGCGTCGGCGCCGCATCGATCATGGCGGCAATCGGCGCCGGCGGGATTTTATAGCCGCTCTCGTCAGCCTGCGCCGCGAAACTGCCCAGAATGAGCACCATTGCGAGCGGCCGGGCGAGTCTGTTGATCATCGTTGGTCCTGGGCTGGTCTCGTTTGGCGCGATCTTATCGAAAGCGGGCAGGCGCGCTACCGCCGGGCGCGCTCGAATTCCCAATGGGGCGTGCACCGGCCGGAAAACGGTGCTGGATGCGCGGCGCGGACGCACGGCGACAGAAGGGCACGCGGCAAAAAATGATCGCGAGCTGTCGGAACGTGTCGATCTGGCCCGTCCTCGGACTAGGACCGCAACGAGGAGAAAGCCGTGAGAGACCTGATCTTGAAGATGTCCATGTCGATCGACGGCTTCGTGAGTGACCTGGATGGCGGAAACAGATGGATGTTCGGCGCCGATCAGGAGGCGAAGGCCTGGTCGGTAGAGACCCTATGGAACGCCAGCCTGCACATTATGGGCAGCCGCAGCTTCTCTGGCATGGCCACCTACTGGCAGACCTCCACCGACCAGTTCGCGCCGCCGATGAACCAGATCCCCAAAGCCGTCTTCTCGCGACAGGGGCCGGCGATCCTGAGCAACGTGAACACGACGGCGGCGCTCGATGCCGCCCGCGCCAATGCGGCGACCGGACAGTCTGCGGCGCTGCAGCCCGGCGCAGAGAGTTGGGCGGAGGCCTATGTGGCGAGCGGCGACCTGGCGGAGGAAATCGCGAAGTTGAAAGCCCAAGAGGGCAAGCCGATCATCGCCCACGGCGGAGTCAGCTTCGCCCGCAGTCTCATCGCCCAGGGACTGGTCGACCAGTTCGCCCTGTTTGTGGTCCCCGTGGCGCTGGGCAAAGGCCTGCCGGTGTTCTCCGAACTCGCCGCGCCAACGCGTCTCAAGCTGATGAGCTCGAAGGCCTTTCCCGGGGGCGCGGTGGCGCAGGTCTATCGGCCGGCGTGACCAAAGCTGCCCATCCAAAATATTCGTCGGCGGTTGTCGGATCGCGTCACGCTCCGTCGTCCTAGGAGGCAAACAGCGGAGGACTGACGATGAGCCAGATTCAGAAGGGCCATGTTGAAGCGGGCGGCGCCCGCTACGGCTACGAGATCAGCGGCGCGGGCGCGCCCCTGCTCCTGTTGCACGGCGGTTTCGGCACGATGGAGATGTTCGCACCCGTGCTGGGGAGCCTGACGGCGCGGCGGCAGGTGATCGCCGTCGACCTTTACGGCCACGGCCGCACCGCGCTCACCGACCGGCCGATCGACGCCATCGCCATGGGCGACGACATGGCGACCCTGGTGCGCGCGCTCGGGTTCGAGCGGGTGGACGTGCTGGGCTTCTCGTTCGGCGGCATGGTCGCCTTCCGTCTGGCGGTCCAGCACCCCGAGGTGGTGAACAAGCTGGTCCTGGCGTCCGTGCCCTATGCCGACACGGGCTTCTACGCGGACATTCGGGAGCAGCAGAAGGCCATCACCCGCGAGAGCGCGGCCATGATGATGCAGACGCCGCTGTACGACACCTACAAGGCCGTGGCGACGCGGGTGGAAGACTTCCCCGAATTCGTCGCGCGCATGGGTGAGGCCATCCGCCGACCCTACGACTGGTCGGAAGACGCCAAGACCTTGAAGCCGACGACGCTGTTGGTCTACGGCGACAGCGACATGTTCGAGCCTGAGCACATCGTGCGCTTCTACCAGCTGCTCGGCGGGGGCTTGCGCGACGCGGGCTGGGACGGGGCCGGCATGGCCCGTCATCGGCTGGCGATCCTGCCGGGCGTTACCCACTACGAGATGTCCGACGCGCCAGGTCTTGTCGATACCGCGCTGGCCTTCCTTGAAGGTGCGGAAAGGGCCTGAACAGACGATCAGCATGTCCGTTGTCGGCGCCGGCGGCGGCGGCGGACAATGTCATTCGTGGTGTATCTCCGTCATTGCGCGCGCTCGCCGATGCACGCGGCGTGCGCGTGGCGCAGCTCGCCCATATGGACAGCGAGCGCCACATCGAACACGGTCCCGGCGCAACCTGACCGGGGATTCAGATGGCCGACGAAGACACTAGAGACAGCAACGGCACCAAGCTCAGCGACGGCGATTCCGTCACGCTGATCAAGGACCTCAAAGTCAAAGGCACGTCGGTCACGCTGAAGCGCGGCACCTTGGTCAAGAACATCCGCCTCACCGACGACACGGCCGAGATCGAATGCAATGCCGAAAAAGTCAAAGGCCTGGTGCTGCGCACGGAGTTTCTGAAAAAGGCGTAGCTTCGTACTTCGTCATCCCCGCGTACGGGGGATGCAGGTACATCCGCATCGGCGTTCTCAGATTTCCAGCGCGTCGACTCCTGGATCCCTGCTTTGACGGCGCTGCCGGAACGCGCGCTAGTTGACGCGAACGCGCCGCAGGATTTCCAGCCAGCGCACGGCGAGATGCTTCGCGTCGTCGCCGGCGTGATGGGTGACCGGACGTTGCTCCACCGCGGCGTCGCGCGCCGCGACGAGCAGTGCCGGATCCGGCGCGCCGCGCAGTTTCTGCACCATACGCGCGCCCAGCTCGTCGAGGTCGACCATGACCGGCGGCGCCGGCCGGTCGGGCAATTGGTCGAGCAGCACGCGCCACCAGTGACGGTCATAGCTGGGCGCGTCGCCGACCACGACGGCGCGGTCGATCAGGTCGCGCGTGCGGGCCGCGGCCTCGGCGGCGTCGAGTCCGTCGCGCTGCAGCTCCTCCTTGTGCAGCCCATGCACGAGCGCGGCCTCGTCCGACCAGGCGCCCGGCACGTCCCAGTCCGGCGCGCTGCGGATCAGGAACGAGCCCGCGTCACCCAGCGACTCGCCGATCACCCGCTGCCAGCCGAACTGGATCGGATAGGAGCGCTTCTGGTTGAGCGACGAGGCTTCGAAATCGATGAAGAGCAGCGGCGCGCCTGCCACGGCGCGATCGAGCAGCGCTTCTTCCTTGGCGCGGTACGACCTCATGCAGCAGAAACCGCCGGGCGCGCGATTTGGTTCAGAATCGACCAAATCGGGTGCGATTCATCACTCGATCGCGACGTGCGCCGCGTCGCCCGAAACGGCCGACGGCTTGCGCAGCAACAGCACCAGCGGCAGCGCGGCCAGCGACAGAATCATCATCAGCTTGAAGTCGTTGATGTAGGCGATGATCGTCGCCTGCTGGGTGACGATGCCGTCCATTTGCGCCCGGCCGGCGAGATTGGCGGCGCCGAGCCCGTGCGGCCCGACGACCGCCTGTAACACGCGATTGAACGGCGTGACCGAAGCCGCAATCTCTTCGTGATTCACCTGCACGTACTGGGTCAGCAGGCTGGTGACGATCGAGATGCCGACCGCCGAACCGATATTGCGCGACAGGTTGTAGAGGCCGGTGCCATTGGCGCGCATCTCGGCCGGCAGGGTCGCGAAAGTGATCGTGGTCAGCGGCACGAACAGAAAGCCCAGACCGGCGCCCTGCACGAAGCCGACCCAGATGATCGTCCATTGCGACACGTCGGGCGTCCAACCGGTCATCTCGTACATCGCCCAGGCGGTGAGGAAGAGTCCCGCCGCCAGCACGACCCGCGTATCGACGCGGCCGATCAGCCGGCCGACCACGAACATGAACACCATCGTGCCGAGGCCGCGCGGCCCCATCACGATGCCCGCCGTGACCACCGGATAGCCCATCAGGCTCTGCAGATACGGCGTCATCAGCGCCAGCGACGCGAGATAGGTGATGCCGATGATGAAGATGAACATCATCCCGACGGCGAAGTTGCGGTCGCGGAACAGCCTCGGATCGACGAACGACTTTCGCGCCGTGAAGGTGTGCACCAGGAACAGATAGAAGGCGCCGGCGCAGATCACGGTCTCGAGCAGGATCTCGGTCGAGCCGAACCAGTCGAGCTGCTCGCCGCGATCGAGCACCATTTGCAGCGCACCGATCGCGACGCTCAACGTGCCGAACCCGAACCAGTCGAGCTTGGCCGCGGTGTCGCGCGTGGTCTCGCGCACGAAGGCGGTGACGCCGGCAAAGGCGAGCAGACCGAGCGGCAGGTTGATGGAGAAAACCCAACGCCAGCTGAGATTGTCGGTCAGCCAGCCGCCGATCACCGGGCCCAGCACCGGCCCCACCATCACCGACACGCCGAACAGCGCCATCGCCTGGCCGCGCTCTTCGAGCGTGTAGATGTCGAGCAGGATCGATTGCGACAGCGGCACCAACGCGGCGCCGAAAAAACCCTGCAGCAGGCGGAACAGCACGATCTCGGGCAGCGACTGCGCCAGGCCGCACAGGATCGAGGCGAAGATGAAGCCCGCGATCGACACGAGCAGGATGCGCTTGCGCCCGAACTTGGTCGCCAGCCAGCCCGACGGCGGCGTCATGATCGCGGCCGCGACGATGTACGAGGTCAGCACCCAGTTGATCTGGTCCTGGCTCGCCGAGACGCTGCCCTGAATATAGGGCAGCGCGATGTTGGCGATGGTCGTGTCCAGCGCCTGCATGATCACCGCGAGGATCACGCAGGCGGTGATGGCCCCGCGATTGGCGACCTTAGCCATGGGCCGGCGCCGGCGCCGGAACTGCTGCCATCGGCGTGACCGGCGGCGCGTCGTTGCCGACGAAGGGAAGGCCGCGCGAATGGCCGGTCTGCACGCGCACGATGACGCTCATCCCGGCGCGCAGCGGCGGCTTGCCCGCCGGGGTTTCGAGCCGCACGCGCATCGGAATGCGCTGCACCACCTTGACCCAGTTGCCGCTGGAATTCTGCGCCGGCAGCAGCGAGAAGCTCGCCGCCGACGCGGGGCTCACGCTGTCGACCGTGCCGGTCCAGCTATCGTCGGGATAGGTGTCGACGGTGACGTCGACCTGCTGCCCGACGCGCACATAGGTGAGCTCGGTCTCCTTAGGATTGGCTTCGATCCAGACATGGTCGCTCGACACGATGCTGAAGGCAGGCGTCGCGGCGGCGAGATACTGGCCGGGCTGCAGGGACGGCACGTTGGTGACGATGCCGGCCACCGGCGCGCGCACCACCGTGTGCGCCAGCTGGCGAGCCGCCTCGTCGCGCTGCGCCACCGCTTCGAGATAGCGCGGATGTTGTTCGCTGGCGATGTCGGGATTGCCGCTGAGATTGGCGACGATGCCGGCGAGCTGCTGGTTCAGCGACGCGACCTTCTGCCGGGCGTTCTGCAGGTTGCGCTGCGCCTGGTCGAGCGTGACCTGGGCGGTGAAGTTGCGCGCGATCAGCTGCTGCTGGCGGGTCACTTCGCGGCCAAAGAACGCCACGTCGATCTGGGCCTGGGCGATCTGGGCCTGCATGTCGCGATACGATGCTTTCAGCGCCTCGATGTCGTTGCGCACGGTGCCGACCTGCGCCTCGGCGCGCTGCAGCGCCAGCCGGAACGGCAGGTCGTCGAGCCGGAACAGCACGTCGCCGGCCGCGACCGGCTGGTTGTCGTGCACCGGGATGGCGGCGACGATTCCCGACACGTCGGTCGACAGCGCGACCATGTCGGCGCGCACATAGGCATTCTCGGTCGACATCACCGTGCCGCCGACCGCATAGGCGTAGAGGCCGACGATCAGCACGACCGGCAGCAGGGCGAACAGCACAAGGCGCACCCGGCGGCGGCGCGGCGCGGGTTGTTGCGCAGCGACAGGTGCGGGCGCGGCGGTTTCGGCCGGCGCCGCCGGCGTGGTTTCCGCGGGCAGGTCGCGGCGAAGGATTTGTGGATCAGCCATTTTGCAACTCGTGTTCGCGGACCGGTCGCGTGCAGGCGTCGCTCAAATTGGTTTTCATCTGCAGCAGCGTGTGCAGCAGCTTTTCCCGTTCGGGGTCGGGAATGCCGTCCAGCGCCTCGCCGCGCGTGACGTCGCCGAGCGCGCGCATGCGCGCCAGCAGCGGGTGGGCTTCGGGCGTCAGATAGAGCAGCCAGATGCGGCGGTCGGTCGGATGCTGGCGGCGCTCGATCAGGCCGCGATTGGCCATCCGGTCGAGGATGCGCACCAGCGTGATGGGCTCGATTTCGAGCAGGTCGGCCAGGGCGCCCTGCTGAATCCCTTCATTGGGCGCGAGAAACGCCAGCACCTGCCACTGGGCGCGGGTCAGGCCGAGGCCGCGCGCATGCTGCTCGAAGCGCTTGCGCAGGAGACGCGCCACGTCGTGCAGCAGAAAGCCAAGCGTCGGTTGGGTCAGGGGCATCGGGTCCTCCAGCTTGCTTCTTATAAGCAAGCTTACGATGCAGATAGGACCCTATTTCGCAGGGGCAAGCGACGCCCTGCCGCAGACGGGCCGGCGGCGGTTCGCCCGCCGCCGGCCCGTCGTCAGTTACCAGCGATTGCCGTCGCTCACTTCGATGCGGAGGTTGCGCGCCAGCGCGACCAGTTCGGCGTCGAGACGCTCGCGCTCGGGCGCGGTGACATAGCGGTCGGCCAGCGCCTGACGCTCCATCCCGGCAAGGCGATCGCGCTGGATCGACAGGCGGCGCACTTCGCGCGGGCTCAATTGACGATTCATCCTGGCTTCGTCGAGCCGGGTCGAAATCGTGTTCAGGCGGCGATCGAACTGCTGCACCCAGCCGCGCGAGTCGAAATAGCCGCGGTCGCCGCGGTCGCCGCGGTCATAACCGCGCTCGTCGCCGCCGCGGTCGCCGCCGCGGTCGCGCCACGGCTCCTGCGCGCTCGCGACCGTCATGGTCGCCATCGGGGCAAGGAAAAGGCCGAGCGCCAGCACGCGCTTCCAGTTATTCATGGGATTCTTCCGTTTAATTTCAGAACTCGAACTGTAGAACACAGGCCGACGTCGAACGTTCCGCCGCAACGCGGTGCGATTCCTGTGACCGGACGAGGTTACGGCGTGGCCGCGACCGGGTTCGGCGTCGATCGGTTCGAATTCGTCGTGCTCGACTCCGCATCCGAGCGCAGGCCGGCATAGGCCTCGCGCATCACCGCGATGTCGGCGAGCTTGGCGTCAAAGCGCGACCAGTCGTCATCGGCCGCGATCGGTGCCCAGATCGCTTCGACCTCGTCGATCAGCATGGTGCAGGGCGCCTGGCGACGAAAATAATCGTGGGTCGTGTCGCTCGCCGGTTCGAAGCTGGCGAGCGTCTCGCGCAACGGCGCGTAGATCGCGTCGGCAGGACGCCCGCCACGAAGATCGAACCAGGCCTGCTCGTAGGGCAGCCTGGTCTCGGCGAGAAAACGCCACAGCGTCATGGCCAGCGCGCGATCCTGTTCTTCGCCGGCCGAGCGAAGGCCGAGCCGATGCAGGGAAGCGGCCGCGAAGCCGCGTTGCAGCGCCGGCTCGAACCTGTCGAGGGCCGCTTCCAGCGCCGCCTCTTCGGCGAGCGGCAGCAGACATTCGGCAAGCCGCACCAGATTCCACAACAGCGCGTCGGGCTGGCGGCCGAATGAATAGAGCCCGCTCTCGTCGAAATAGGCGGCGGTGAAGGCGGGATCGAGCATCGGCAGGAAGCGCCACGGCCCGTAATCGAAACTCTCGCCGGTGACGTTGACATTGTCGGTGTTGAGCACGCCATGGACGAAGCCCGCGGCCATCCATTGCGCGCCCATCGTCGCGACGCGTTGCGTCACCGTTTCGAGGAACGCGGCGGCGGTCTCCGCGACCGTCGCGCGCGCCGCCTCGGGCAGATAGAGCCGCACCGTATGGTCGAGCAGCCGTTCGATCTCGTCGTTGCGCCTCGTATAGGCGAAGCGCTGGAACGTGCCGATCCGGATGTGTGAATGGTTCAGCCGCACCAGCACCGACGAGCGCGTCGGCGACGGCTCGTCGCCGCGGAACAGGCTTTCGCCGGTTTCGATCAGGCTGAAGCTTTTCGAAGTTTCGACGCCGAGCGCTTCCAGCATCTCGGTCGCGAGCACTTCGCGCACGCCGCCTTTGAGCGTCAGCCGCCCGTCGCCATGGCGCGACCACGGCGTCTGGCCGCTGCCCTTGGTGCCGAGATCGAGCAGCCGCCCGTCTGCGGCATCGTGCAGCTGCGCGAACAGAAAGCCGCGCCCGTCGCCGAGCTCGGGATTGTAGGTGCGGAATTGATGGCCGTGATAGCGCAGCGCAAGCGGCCGTTCGAAGCTTCCCGGCAGCGCTTCGAAGGCGCCGAAATGCCGGTTCCATTCTTCGTCGCTGAGCGCGCCCAACCCCACCCGCTCGGCCCAGCGCTGGTTGCGATGACGCAACAGGTGACGCGGAAACCGCGCCGGTTCGACCGGGTCGAAGAACTCGACGCCGAGTTCGGCATGCGCAGTCGAAGGATGATAGGCGGATGAGATCGGCATGGGTGCGCGCAAGCTAGGGCATCCACCGGCCCGGATGCTGCAGAATTTTATCCCGGCGCGCCGCTCACGTCCGGCGCCTCTGCGCGCCGCTGTTGGGCCGCCGGTCATGCAGCTCACGCGCCAGCCGGTCGACGGCGGTGACCGATTCGAGTTCGCGGGTTTCGCCGTCGAGCACTTGCTGCTCGATCCCGAGCTGCGACGCGACGCGGTCGAGCAGCTGCAGGATCTTGGTGGCTTCGCGCTCGGACAGCAGCCCGACCTGGAGATCCAGATGCGCGCGCTGATCGGCAAGCCAGCTCATGCGGTTCTGCTTGATCAGCACGAAGGTGGATACCAGCACCGACTCCAGCGACACGAACATGCAGAGGAACGGAAACGGGTAGGGATCGAACGGCCCTAGCACGGGGATCAGCCCGACATTGAGCAGGACCCAGCCGATCAGCGCGACCACGTGCACGGCGACGAACCACAGGCTGCCGACGAAATCGGCGATCGAGTCGGACAGCCGGTCAGGGCGGCTGCGCTGCGCCACCGCTTGTTCCTCGAGCTGCATCACCGCGTCGATATTCTCGATCACGGTCCTGGGCGGTGCGCGATCTTCGCTCATGGCTCGTCAACCGGCCGGCGCGCGCTCGCGTTCCGGACCGGAAAACGCCATCTCGAGGTAAGATCAATCCTTGCGGGCGCGCGCCGCCGGGTGCATGAGCGGCGCGACCTTTCAGCGAGGAGACGCCCATGGCCGACGAACTCGTCTTTTACACCAACCCGATGTCGCGCGGCCGGATCGTGCGCTGGATGCTGGAGGAGGTGGGCCAGCCCTACCAGACCCAGGTCATGGACTACGCCACGACGATGAAGGGCGCCGAGTACCTGGCGATCAATCCGATGGGCAAGGT
>JAQGIE010000185.1 GCA_028291365.1 Rhodospirillales bacterium | reverse complement strand
ACCCGCATCAAGGAACACGAACAGAAGCTGGTCGACAACGACCTCCGGCTGCGCGCCTCGGTGATCGATCTGAAACGCTCGCAGTCCGCGCTCGAACGGCAGGCCATCGAGCTTGCCGACCTCGCCGAAAAATACTCCGAGGAAAAGAACCGCGCCGAGGAAGCCAACCAGACCAAGTCGAAGTTCTTGGCCAATATGAGCCACGAGCTGCGCACGCCGCTCAACGCCATCATCGGCTTCTCAGACATCCTGCAGAACGAGCTCTTCGGGCCGCTGCTCGACCGCTACAAGGAATATGGCGCCGACATCAACGATGCCGGCCGTCACTTGCTGGCACTGCTCAACGATCTGCTCGATCTGGCGCGCATCGAAGGCGGCAAGATGGGGCTGGAGGTGCGCCGGGTGCCGCTTGCGCCGCTGGCCCAAGGCTGCCTCGACCTGATTCGGCCCCAGGCCGACGAGCGCGGCGTCACGCTGCAAGCCGAGATCGAAGCCGGCCTGGCCCCCACCTGCGATCCGACACGCTTGCGCCAGATGCTGCTCAACCTGCTCACCAACGCGATCAAGTTCACGCCGCCGGGCGGCAACGTCATGGTGCGGGCGCGACACGATCCGGTCACCGGGTTCGTGCTGCAGGTCAGCGACACGGGAATCGGCATGGCGCCGGCCGAAATCCGCGTCGCGCTGGAGCCGTTCGGTCAGGTCGAAAACACGCTGTCGCGCCAGCATGAAGGCGTCGGGCTCGGCCTGCCGATCGCCAAGCGGCTGGCCGAGCTGCATGGCGGCTCGCTGGCGGTCAACAGCGGCACCGGCAGCGGCACGACCATCACCATCACGCTGCCGGACGCGTCGGCGGCCTAGCCGCCAAGCCGCTGCGCGCCTCAGGCGTTCGGCACCGGGTCGGTTTTGAAGCCGGCCGCTTCGATACCGGCGGCAGCGCAGCGTTCGTCATTGTCCGACGTATCGCCGGTGACGCCGACGGCGCCGAGCACGCGGCCGCGCTCGTCACGCACCAGAAGACCGCCCGCCGCCGGCACCACCCGCCCTTCGGAGGCGCCGATCAGCGCCTGCACGAAAACCGGACGTTCGTTGGCCATGGTCGCGATCGCGCGCGACGAGACCCCGACCCCCAGCGCGCCATAGGCTTTGCCGCGCGCGATCTCGAACCGCAGGTTCGAACTTCCGTCCTGGCGCTCATAAGCGATCAGGATGCCGCCGGCATCGAGCACGACGCCGGCGAGCGGCTTCAATTGCAGTTCAGCGGCCTTGGCGAAGACGCCGCGCAGCATGGTGCGGGCCTGGTCGAGCGACAGCGAATCCATCGTGAGTTCCCCTTGTTGATCGGGGTTGCGATGCCGGTCGAGGGCGCATGAGTCAAGCCGCACCGGCGGGCTGGCCCGCAAGCGAGACGAGCCCGGTGGTCGGCGGCGTCAGGTCTCGCGGCTGCCCCGAATGGCCGTTCGCGGTCCGGAAATGGCCGATTCGAGGATTCGGACTGGCGGCTTCCACGCGACGTCGTCACGCGCGCAGTGCGGGTGAATGCATGCGGAGCGCTTGCCCAAGCGGCACGGTACCGGCCGAGAGACCCGCCGCCGCAAGCGCGTGATTGTAGATATCCCCGAAGACAAGGGCGGCGCTGTTGGTACGCCGCGGCGGCGTACCGCACCAGCCGAGCACGAGCCCGCCGATCGGCTTGGATTTGATATACATCGCTCGAGCCCCGGTGACCCCGAGTCCCGCCGCAGCGAACTCGGTCAGCAGCGCCGCTTCATCGACCCCGCGTGGCAGCGCGACATAGGCGTGCAGCCCCTGTCGATCGACACGAACCGGCCCGAACCGCCGCGCGCCCGACAGCACGCCGAGTTCCAATGCCTCGAGCCGTGCGGTCCGCGCAGCGGCAAGACGCGTGAGATGCTCGATCAACAATCCGGTTTCGACCGACGAGGCCAGCGTGCATTGCAGCGCCACCGACGGGGTCTCGCCCGCTTCCTCGAGTGCCGCAGTGATGTGCGGCATCAATCGTTGCGGCGCTGCGATCCAGGCGAGTGCGATGCCGCCGAAACAGATCCCGTCGAGCGAGCCAACACGCACCGTGCTGCCGACATCGCCGAAGGTGCGCTTCGCTCCGCAGATCGCGGCCTCGCTCCCGTGCCAGTCCTCGATCACCCATGCGCGTGCCGACTTGGCCCAGGCTCGCAGTTCGCCGCGACGCGTTTCGCTATATTCGATGCCAAGCGGATAGTGTCCGGCGCCGCTCACGAGGATCGTGGGCGCGACCGGCGCGGCGGACTCGCCATCGCCGATCACCAGACCGTCCTCGTCGACACGGACCGGCACCGGGCGGCGGTGAAGACGCTTTACCGCCGCGCGATGCGCCGGGTCGCCCGGATCCTCGACCCAGATCTCGTTGCCGAATCCGCTGGTCACCGACAGGGCAATCTCCAGCGCGCGTGCGCGACTGCCCGCGATCGCGACGTTGGACGAGGCGATGTCGATTCCGAGCCGTGCGCCGAGCAGGCCCGCGATGGCCCGCTTCGCGACGCAGACGCCGCCGGTCGGCCCGACCCGAAACGCACCGGGACCGTATTCGCGCACCGCCCGCTCATGCAGCCGCAGCCAGCCCTCGGCCGGAAAAATATCGGAGGCCGTCGCCATCGGCGTCAGGGCCAGGTCGCGCCGCAACGGCGCCATCTCGCACACCGAACCCGCCCAGGCCGCCGGCGACACCGACCAGCCTTCGATGGTTTCGACCAGACGACCCTCGGCTTCGAGAATCTTGTATGCGCTGGCAACGCGCTTGGGGGTCACGCCGAGCGTGAAGGCGAGATCGGCGACGGGAGGCAAGCGCCGCTCGGGCAGCTCGCCGCAGGCGATGGCGAGCCTGAGCGCCTTCTCCATCGCCTTGGCTTTTTCGCCCGGCGCGATCAGCCCGAGCGAGGCGGCGACCTCACGCGCCAGCCGCTCGCCCATGCTCACCTTCCGGTCCTGGCGGACCTGCTCGAGCACCGCCATCGAAATCACCGTGTTCCATTGGTCACGGTCGTGTACGCGCCAGCGCCGGCACGGTTCGGTCGCCGGCCGAAGACCTCGCGATCCCACCAACGAAAAGAGCCGGCACGAAGCCGTGCCGGCTCTCCTTCGCGTGGTCGTTGCGGATCAGAATTTCACGCGCACGCCACCGAAAAAGTACCGGCCGGTAACGTTATACGACGCGTTCTGCTGGGTCGTATTCACCGGATTGCCATTGACGGCCGGGAAGTTGCCGCCATTGAAAATGCCCGGGAGCTGCGGCGGGATCACGTCGGTGATGTTGTTGATCCCGGCGAACAGCTCGAGGTTCTGCCACTTGAACGAACCGTAGAGATCGTGGAGCCACTGCCCTGGCACGTGATTGGGATCATAGGTCGGCTGACCGGGCAGGCTGTTGTAGAGATCGCTCCCGCCGATATAGCGGCTGGTCCAGGCGACGCTGTACGCGTCCATGTCATAGATGGCGCGGATCAGCCCCTTCAACCGCGGGTAGCCGAGCGTGCCGGCGAGATACTGCGTCTGGCTCAGATCGTTGCGGAACGGGACCAGCGTGTGCCGCGGCGTCCAGTTGCCGTTGAAGTTCAGCGTCAAGGTGCTGCCGCTTCGCAGACCGAAGTCGGCGAGTTCGACCACGTAATTCAGATCCAGATCGAGGCCCTGAACTTTTTCAAAGCCCGCGTTGACGTAGGGCGTCTGCACCGCACTGAGCGAGCCGTCGGGGCGGCGCGTGACCGACGCGCAGCTGGTGCCCAGATCATAGCAACCATTCACGATCGAGGTCGCATCGGGCACCACGATCGCGTTCTTCACGCGCACTTGATAATAGTCCAGCGTCGCGGTGAAGCGCGGAAGGAAGGTCGGCGTGAACACCGCGCCGACCGTGAAGCTGCGGCCGGTCTCCGACTGGAGGTTCGGATTACCCGTGATGTTCGACGCCGGCAGGTTCGCGGTGGTGGCGTCGAAGCCCGGCGGCACGCCGGCCGCCCGGCAATTTGCCAAGCGCGCCGGATTCAGATTGATGAACTGCACCGAGCACGGATCGGTGATCGAGATGAAGGACTGGCCGCCCGACGAGAACAGCTCGTCGCCGTTTGGTGCGCGCACCGATTTGGCGAAGCCGCCGCGGAACTTGATGTCGTCGTTGATGGCCCAGGTCATCATCGCGTTCCACGTATAATCCTGGCCCGTCGACGTATAGTTCTGGTAGCGCATGGCGCCGTCGAAATCGAGCGCCTTGGCGAACGGCAGATCGCGCAGAATCGGCACGTCGACTTCGGCATAGAACTCACGCGTCGAGTACGAGCCGATGGTCGGCCGCGTCCCGGTATTGTTGCCGTAGATCGTGTCGACCGGCCGCA
The DNA here is from genome assembly GCA_028291365.1 of Rhodospirillales bacterium. Taxonomy (GTDB): domain Bacteria; phylum Pseudomonadota; class Alphaproteobacteria; order BOG-932; family Roseiterribacteraceae; genus Roseiterribacter. The sequence continues at coordinate 25,598 of JAQGIE010000185.1, read as the reverse complement.
GCTGCAGCGAGTCCGGCTGCGAGTTCGTCTTCTCCATGCGCCATTCGACGCCGGCCGCGAAGCGGAGCGGCGCGACGCTGCCGCCGAACAAGGTCGGATAGGTGAAGAGGTCGCCGGTCACGTTCGCTTGCGCGTCGTGTTGCTGCAGCAGGTCGTTCTCGTGGGTGATGACGTATGCGTAGTTGAATTGCTCGGTCGTCAGCCCGCCGACGCGGAACGGATTGATCGGCACGCAACCGTTGGTCGGCGCGGTCAAGGTACTGCGGCAGACGATGGCGCCGCTGGGTCCGACCACCGCGTCCAGCTGCTGGTTGATGTTGGCGGTAATACGATCGACGTTCTGGAAGGTCGTCTTGTTGCGCCCGTAATTGTACGAGACGTCGTACTTCCAGCCGTTGGTGAACTGTCCGTCGAAGCCGAGCACGGCGCGGAACACGTCATAATTATAGTCCAGGCCGCGCTTCGCCCAGTCGAGATTGTAGCGCGTCAGGGCGACGCCCGGGGCGGCACCTGCAACCTCCAGCGCGCGCAGGTCGGCCGGCGTGAAGGGGTTGGTCGACGGCACGAAGAGCGCCGCTCGCGCGGTCGTGCCGATCGTTCCGTTCGAATGCGTCGCGTTGTCGAAGGTCCCGTGCGAGTTGCCGTATTTGACATCGGCGAAGAAATTCAGCGTACGCAGCGGTCCGAGATTCTCGGCCAGCTGATAGCGCACCACCGTGTTGGTGACGTAGCGCGTATTGGGCGACTGGAGCGGCAGGTCGGCGGTGAGGTTGAAACCGTCGCCGCCGGTCGAGAAGGCCGAATTTCCCGGCAAGATGACGCCGCGATTGAACGGCACCAGGCCCGAACCATTCGGTCGCAGCGCGAATGTATAGCCGGGCGCCCCGGGCAGCGGTGTCGCAACGGTCGGCGCCAGACTCGCCGCGAAACGCGAACTGACGCTGCAGCCGGTCTGGCGAAAATCGGTGGTCGTGCCCGTCTCCCAGGATTGCTGGCAACGAGCATAGTCGCGATCACCCGCATAGACGCCAGTCTGGCGTGCATAGTCGAACGCCAACGTCACGTTACCGCGACCATTGGCGAAATTCGCACCGATGATGCCGTCCAGATTTTGCGTGTAGTGGCCGCCATGCTGCGCGCCGCCGGCCTGAACGTCGAATTCGGCGCCTTCGTAATTCCTCTTCATGATGAAGTTGACGACGCCGGCGACCGCGTCGGCGCCGTACACCGCCGACGAGCCGCCGGTCACGACGTCGATCCGGTCCACCAATAACGGCGGAATCATCGAGACGTCGACATTGCCGGTGCCGCCCGAAGCATTGACGCCCGACAGGCTGCCGATATGCCGCCGTCCGTCGACCAGCGTCAGCGTGCGATAGGTGCCGAGACCGCGCAGATTGATATGTTGCAGGCCGGCGCCGTTGACGTAGCGCTGGTTGTTGTCGGGCGTTGAATTGTTCTGCGTCTGCGGCAGCTGGTTGGCGATCTCGATGACCGAGGTGGCGCCGGTGATGCGGATCTGCTCGGACGTGACCACCGAAACCGGGGTCGGCTGGGTCAAGTTCGGGCGCGCGATGCGCGAGCCGGTCACCACGATCTCCTCTGGAGCGGCTTGGGTCACCTGCTGCGCTTGTGTGTTCGTCGTCAGGATGAGGGGCAAGACGCCCGCCAGGATGAGCACCCATTGCGCTCTGGCCATCTGTCGCATCGCGTTGCCCCCGGGTTTGCGCGATCTAGGCGATCACATCGCGCGGATGCGGCGAGGCTCGGCACAATCGGAGGTGAGTTCAATCCGACGCGGGCTCGAGTCGAATGCGAAGCGCGTGGCGTGCCATCGCTGCAACAAACGATGCCCTTGAAGAATGCGCGGGGCAGAATCGGGTGTGCTTGCGCGGGCACGGTTGGCGCCGAACTCACCGGGCAATGCTGGAAATCCAAATCCGACGACCGGAAGCGTGGAATAGCCGGGCCCGGCGCACGCCGCGTCGCCGCGAGCGGACCGGCCGCGGTGCGGTCCAGGGCCCCCCGCGAGTGGCTGTCGACACGCCGGGTCGACAGAATGAGCGACGTGTCGTACGAGCCCTCGTCGGCGCACCGAATGGCAAGCGAGGAGCTGCGTGCAGCAAGAAAATCTGAAACCGGCCGATGCGCCCCTGTCCGCGATCACGAGCCGGCGCAGCGTCCGCGCTTTTCTCGACAGGCCGGTTCCGCGCGGCACGATCGAAGAAATCCTGCGCGCCGCATCGCGCGCACCGAGCGCGAACAACACGCAGCCATGGCGCGTCTATGTGTTGACCGGCGCCGCGCGCGATCGATTGTCGGGTGCGATTCTCGCCGACCGCGCGTCGGGGGCGGACGAACCGAAGCCGGAATACGCCTATTATCCGCCGGCCTGGCCGGAGCCGTATTTATCCCGACGCCGCAAGATCGGCTGGGACCTGTACGGGCTCCTCGGCATCGCCAAGGGCGATCGCGCCGCCGGGCGCGCCTGGCACGACCTGAATTTCAGCTTCTTCGGCGCGCCGGTCGGCATGATCTTCACGCTCGACCGCGACCTCGCCATCGCGTCCTACATCGATCTCGGCATGTTCCTGCAGAACATCGCCACCGCGGCGCGCAGCCTCGGACTCGACACCTGCCCGCAAGCCGCCTTCGCCTCCTATCACGCCATCATCCGCACCGAGCTTGGACTCGATCCGAACCAGGTCGTCGTTTGCGGCATGTCGCTGGGCCACGCCGATGAAACGGCGCTGCCCAACCAGCTTACGACCGAGCGCGAGCCGCCCGCTTCGTTCGCGCACTTCCTCGACGCGTAGGTTTCGCGCGCGCGCCGCTTGGGGCGGGGACAGGTACCGGCGCGCCGGGAAAACGCGCCCGGATGATCATTCCACCGCGCCTTCTTCGCGCAGCCGCGCGATCTCGGCGTCGTCGAAATTGAGACCGCGCAGAATTTCAGATGTGTGCTGCCCGAGTTCTGGACCGAGCCAGCGCACCTCGCCCGGCGTCTCCGACATTTTCGGCACGATGCCCGGCATCTTCATCGACCGGCCGTCGGGCAGAGTCGCGCCCAGGATCATGTCGCGCGCCTGGTAGTGCGGATCGGCGACGATGTCGGCGACCGAGTAGATGCGGCCGGCCGGGATCTCGGCCTGTTCGAGCTTGGCCAGCACGGTCTGAATGTCGTGCGCCGAGGTCCAGGCCTGGATCGCCGCGTCGAGCATCTCGGTGTGCGGCACACGCCCGTCATTGCGTTGCAGGGACGGGTCGGCGGCGAGGTCGGGCCGGCCGATCGCCTGCATCAGCCGCACAAAGATCGCGTCGCTGTTGCCCGCGATCACGACATACTCGCCGTCGCGCGAGCGATAGGTGTTGGACGGGGTGATGCCCGGCAGCGAACCGCCCGACCGCTCGCGCACATGGCCGAACAGATCGTATTCCGGCACCAGCGATTCCATCAGGCTGAAGACGCTTTCGAACAGCGACACGTCGACGACCTGGCCCGCGCCTTTGCCGGTCTTCACGCGCAGCAGCGACATCAGCGCGCCGATCACCCCGTACATCGAGGCCAGTGAATCGCCAAGGCTGACGCCGACCCGCGCCGGTGCGCTGTCGGGATGGCCGGTTGTGTAGCGGATGCCGCCCATCGCTTCGCCGATGGCGCCGAAGCCGGGCCGGTCGCGATACGGGCCGGTCTGGCCGTAGCCCGAGATGCGCACCATCGTCAGGTTGGGATTGATTTTCGACAGCACGTCCCAACCGAGGCCGAGTTTCTCGAGCGCGCCGGGCCGCATATTCTCGATCAGCACGTCGGCCTCTTCGACCAGGCGCTTCACGATGCGCACGCCGTCGGGGCTTTTGAGATTCAGGCCGATCGACTTCTTGTTGCGCGCCTGCAGCCGCCACCACAGCGACGTGCCGTCATGCAGCTTGCGCCAGCTGCGCAGCGGATCGCCCTGCCCGGGCGCTTCGATCTTGATAATGTCCGCGCCAAACTCGGCCAACAGCCGCGCCGCGAACGGCGCTGCGATCAGCGTGCCGATCTCGACCACGCGAATTCCGTCAAGCGGGGCCGCCATTTCGTTCCTCCGACATGCAGGCGCCGGATGCGGCGAAGGAATTATCCGCGACGCACCGCGCCCAACAAAAGAACCGTGCGCACGAGATCCGTCTGACGCGCAGCGCCGGTCTTGGCAAGCGCTGATTGCAATTGCGAGCGAACGGTCGAAATCCGCACCTGCCGCCGGTCGGCGGCGCCGTGACGCCAGTTTTTCTCTCGTCTAAGCGCCGACTGGCTCCTGGTGTAAACGGCAGCGACACATGCACGACACGGCCGGCGGCCGAACCGGTCAGTTTCGATGCGCTTCGCCGGTCAGTTTCGATGCGCTTCGCGCAGCGCCGCATCGAGATCGGCGAACAAATCGTCCGGATCTTCGATCCCGACCGACAGGCGCAACAGGTCCGGCGGACAGGGCGAGCCTGCCCCTTCGACCGAGGCGCGGTGCTCGATCAGGCTTTCGACGCCGCCGAGCGAGGTGGCGCGCTTCCACAATCCAACGCGCGCAGCGGCACCGATCGCAGCCGCTTCGCCGCCTTTGAGGCGCAGCGAGAGCATGCCGCCGAAGCCGCCGGTCATCTGCCTGGCCGCGATTGCGTGGCCGGGGTGGCTGGGCAGACCCGGGTACAACACGCTCGACACGAAACCGTGTGCATCGAAGCGCGACGCGAGTTCCATCGCCCCGGCGCATGCCGCTTTCACGCGCAGATCGAGCGTGCGCATGCCGCGGATCAGCAGAAATGCTTCGAACGGTCCGAGGATGGTGCCGACGCTGCGGCGGAAGCGGCCGACCCGTTCCCAGAATTCGTCTTCGCGCGCGGTCGCCAAAGCCCCGGCGACGACGTCGGAATGTCCGTTCAGGTATTTGGTCGCGGAATGCATCACGATGTCGGCGCCGTGTTCGAGCGGGCGCGTCAGCATCGGCGTCGCCGCCGTCGAATCAACCGCGAGACGCGCGCCGGCGCCATGCGCGAGCTTCGCCACCGCTTCGATGTCGGTGACGGTCCATAGGGGGTTGGCGGGCGTTTCGATCCAGACCAGCTTGGTCCGGCCGGGATTCAACGCGGCTTCGACCGCAGCGAGATCGTCGCTGTCGACGAAGGTCGTTTCGATGCCCCATGCTTTGGCGTCGGTCAGCAGCCAGTTGCGCTGCGCCCAATACATGACTTTCGATGCGACCACGTGGTCGCCGGGCGAAAGCGACATGAAAACGGCCGCAGCAGCCGACATGCCCGACGACAGCACCATCGCGGCGGCGGCGCCTTCGAGCATCGCGACGATCGCTTCGGCTTCGCGAACCGTCTGGTTGTCGGGCCGGCCATAGACGAAGCCCGAGCGGTATTGATTGTCGTCGTCGCGGATGAAGGTGGTCGCGAGATGGATCGGCGGCACCACGGCGCGGGTTTCGGCGTCGATCCTGCCCAACGCCTGCGCCACCTGGGTGCGCCGCGACCAGCCTTTGTCGTCCATCGACCTCATGGATATTCCTTGTTCCGACCGTCAAACCGGACGGCACCCTAGCAGAGTTCGAGTCCGCGACTCGATGCTCGGCAACCGCAATCCCCGGCGGTGAATTTCGGCCGTGAATTCGGCTGACCGGGCGGCGACCGATCCTGCGCAAACGACGACGATCCGGCGCCCGACACGAAGCGGGATTTACGTGCGCGTAGCACACTCTTCGGCGGCGCATCGGAACGTAAAGCCGGGAGACGACTTTGCTCCGCGTGTCCGACTCATCGAACCACGACTCGACGTCCGCCGTACTTCCACGTGTCGAAGAATCGGCGCGTATCGACGTGATCGAAAAAGATCGCGAGACCGTGCGCGTCCGCGTGTCTCCGCGCGAACGGCTCCAGACCATTACGGCCGAGCTTCAACATCAGCATGTCGTGGTCGAGCGCGTGCCGAAGAACGAAGTCGTCGACGCACCGCCCGCGACGCGCCGCGACGGTTCGACGCTTATCATCCCCGTCTTCGAAGAACGGCTGGTGGTGGAGCGGCGGCTGGTGCTGGTCGAGGAATTGCACGTCTCGACACGCGTGGAAACGCGCGTCGAGAACAGGATCATTCCGGTGCGCGTCGAAGACGTGGTGGTCGATCGGTCGGACACAGACCCCCAAAACCGATCCGAGGAAACGTTCATGTCCCCCAGCACAGAAATTGGCACTGGTGAGAAGTCAGGCCCCAACCGTACCGTTGCCGCCTATTACGAGGACAATTCCGCCGCCGACCGCGCAGTCGAGCAGCTTCGCGCCGCCGGCATCGAGAACGACAGTATCCACCGCGTGCAGGCGCCGCGCGATCAGCAGCTGCAGGAAGGCGGCGGCTTGTTTCACGAGCTGAAGCGCCTGTTCCTCCCCGAGTCCGACCGGGCCGGCTATGAGGAAGGCGTGCGGCGCGGCGGTGTCGTCATTGCCGTGCGAAGCAGCGAAGGCGAGATCGACCGCGTCATCGAGATCTTGGAGGTCACCGGGCCGGTCGACCTCGACGAACGCCAGAACGAATGGCGCGATACGGGTTGGACCGGAAAGGCGGATACCGGCACGGCACCGAGCGCCACCGAACGGCGCGACGAAACCATCCCGGTGGTCGAAGAGGAGCTGCGCGTCGGCAAGCGCGAGGTCGAGCGCGGTTCGGTGCGCGTACGCAGCTGGATCGTCGAAGAGCCGGTCGAGGCCTCGGTGGAACTACGCGAGGAACATGTCGACGTCGAACGGCGTCCGGTCGACCGGCCGGTCGGGACGGCCGAGCGGCCGTTCGAGGAACGTACGATCGAAGCGGTCGAGCGTGCCGAGGAGGCGGTGGTGCAGAAGACCGCCCGCGTCAAAGAGGAGGTCGCGATCCGCAAGGACGCCGAGCAACGGACCGAGACGGTGCAGGACAAGGTCCGCCGCACCGAGGTGGAGGTCGAGCAGGGCGACAAGAAAGCCGGCAAGGCCGATCCGCTGAAGCGCGCTGCGGAATGAGCCGGGTGGCGTGCGGCGCCGACCGCCGCACGCCGTCTGTTCAGCGCGAATGCATCGAAGCGGCGACCAAGCCCGCCCCTTGTTCGCTCGCCCAGGCCGCAGCGCCGGCCGGAACAGCTATGTCCTGCTCGAATGAATGGCGGCGAGGATGGCCCCGAAATGGCGGTTCTCGTCGAACTTGGCGCTGTCGCTGGTCCAGCCCAGGCGAACGATCACGACCTTGCGCGAGGGAATGATTGCGATCGCCTGGTGATTATGTCCGCGCGCTGCGTACAGGTCGGCAGGCAGGTCCGGAAGCTGGCGCGCGGACGAGTCTGCGTTGGCCAGTCCGTTCAGCCAGAACTGTGCACCGTAGCGGCCGCGCGGGTCGGCCGGCGCGTGCTTCTGCGCGAACGCGACCCAGGCAGGCGACAGGATCGCGCGTCCGCCGCCGATCCTGCCGTTGTTGACATAGAGGAGCCCGAAGCGCGCCCAGTCGCGCGCCGTCGCATAAAGATACGAACTGCCGACCAGCGCACCGGTGGCGTCGGGCTCGAATACGGCCGATTGCATTCCGGTGGGGCCGAACAGGCGCTGGCGCGCATAGTTTTGCATCGCGACCGGCGTGCCGCCAACCGACTGCAGCACGATGCGTGCGAGGATGTTGCTGGTGCCCGATGAATAGGACCACGCGGCGCCGGCCTTGTTCGCCAGCGGCTTGGCCGCGGCAAAGGCGGCCATGTCGCCTTTCTGGAACAGCATCACGATGCTGTCGGCGCCCGGAACGTATGGCTCGTTGAAGGCGAGGCCGCTCGACATCTGCAGCAGCTGCGCGATGGTGATCTCGCGGCGCGGATCTCCATGGTCCTGCCATTCGGCAACGGGCGCGCGGTCATCGAGCTTCAGCTTGCCGTCAGTGACGAGCGTGCCAACCAGACTTGCCAGCACGCTCTTGCTGGCTGACCAGCCGAGAAAGCGCGTGTCGCGGCCATAGCCCGGCGCATAACGCTCGGCGACGATCTTGCCGTCATAGACGACGACCATGGCGCGCGTATCGATGCCCTTCTCCGGCGTGTCGTCGGCAAAGGCACCGTCGATCGCCTGACGCAGCGCCGCCTGGTCGATCTCGGGCGGCAGCTTGGCGAGATCGACCTCGTCGCCCGCCGGCCATGCGCCCGTCCGCGGCGACGGTGCCGGAAACACGGTATCGGCGACCTGCTTGTTCAGCGTGTCGATGTCGGTGTCGACCAGCAGCGTGCAGCCCAAGCCGGGCCGGTACAGCGCGCTGCGAGTCACGCCCTGCTTGGTCGCAGTGATCGTGTTGTTCGCGGCGTCGAGATCGTAGTTGATGTCGCGCGTCAGCGACGACACGCGCTCGATGTCCTTGCTGACCACGTCGGGCAGCGGCCGGCCGGCGACGAAGACGCCGGAGCAGGCGAGCTTGGCGGCAACGCCCGCCGCCATGGGCAGCGTGTCGTCCGACGGCGTGGCAGCGACCGCAGAAGTTGCGACGAGAAGCGCAAGAGCGCAGGCCGTGATCGATCGCACGTGAAGCGTCATGCCGACTGTCCCTCTCCTGATCCGGCGATTGTCTCGTCGTGGATTTCCCAAGCCACGGTGAAGCCCGCCAAGCAAGCGGCGACCTGCGGGCGCGTTGGCGCCGCGACGCCCGCCAGCTCGACCAAAACGCCAACGCGCGCATCAAGGCGCGCTAGCACCCGGATGTCGTCGCAGCCGGCCGCCGCCAGCGCGCGCTCGAAGGCGATGCGGCAGGCTTCGAGCCGCAGCACCGGCTTGAACAGCTTGCCCACCGGCGTCAGCGGCAGCTCATCCCGCAGAAAGACATCGACCGGCGCCGCCGCGCGCTCGCCGCTTCGTTCGCGCGCGAAGGCGACCAGCGAAGCGGGATCGGGCGCAGTCCCCGCATGCGGCACGACGAAAGCGACCGGCACTTCGCCGAGCCGCTTGTCCGGCATGCCCACCGCCGCGACGAGGCGCACCTGCGGATGCGGCAGCAGCGACTCCTCGGTCAGCGACGGATCGATATTGTGGCCGCCGCGAATGATCAGGTCCTTGGCGCGGCCGGCGAGCCAGACATAGCCGTCAGCGTCCAGGCGCGCGAGATCGCCGGTGTCGAACCAGCCATCGCCGACACGACCCGTGCGTTCTTGTCCGAGATAGCCGGGAAACACGTTGGGGCCTTTGAGGATCAGGGCGCCGACCTCGCCGATCTCGCAATCGCGCACGATGGCGCCGTCGCGCAGCTCGACGCAGCGGAGCTGCTGGTACGGCAAGCGCAACCCGACGGAACCCACGCGCCTCTCGCCCTGCAGCGGATTGACGATGCTGGCGCAGGTCCCTTCCGTCAGACCATAGCCTTCGAGCAGCCGCACGCCGAATGCGCGCTCAAAGCGCGTGAAGAGATCGGCCGACAAGGGTGCCGCACCGCACACGACGGCGCGCAGGCTCGACGTGTCGGCACCGTCCACCGGCACCGCGAGCAGTGCATCGAGCACGGTCGGCACGGCACTGAACAAGCTCGCGCCGAACCGTTCCACGATGCGCCAGAAGCCGGCGCGCATCTGCGCATCGCGATAGCCCTGAGCGCCCAGCAGCACGACATGCGCACCGCACGCGAAGGGCGACAGGCCGGTGACGGTGATGCCGTTGACATGGAACAGCGGCAGGCCGCACAGCAGCACGTCGTGTTCCGTCAATCCGATCGCTTCGCCGATCGCCCAGGCCATGAAGCTTTCGTTGGCATGCGTATGGGGCGCGAGCTTGGGCTCGCCGGTCGTGCCGCCGGTAGCGAACAGGCTCGCATTGCCGTGCGGCGCAGCCTCGAACGCGATCTGATCGCTGCCGCCCGCATCCAGCGTCGCGGCGCTGGAGTCTTCGCCTTCGATAAGCAGCACCTGCGCGCCCGTCTGCAACGCCGCATCCAGCAGCATGGGCACGGTGACGACGAAGCGGACGCCGGCGCGCGCGAACAGGGAGGCGAGCTGATGTGGCGCCAGCAGCGGATTGACCGGGAACGCGATCCCGACCAGCTCGGCGGCGATGAAGACCGGCAGATAGTCGAGGCAGTTGGGCAGCAGCAGCGCGACCGGCTCCTGCCGACGCGCGCCACAGCGCACCAGCTCATTCGCCAGCGCCGTGACGCGCGCGAACAAGGCGCGATAGTCGAGCGTCACCGCACCGTCGAGATCGCTCGCATCGGCGAGAAAGGTCAGCGCCGGCCGGTCGGGCGCGCGCTCGGCGGTTCGTCGCAGCGCCTCGTAGTTTGTCGCCGGCAGGTCGCGTGCCGCCAGCGTCATTGTTTCGATGGCGGCGATCTGTGCCAGATCGCGGAATCCCTCACCCATGCGCAGGGACGTCCGGGTGATCATATAATGGAAGACGCCGTCATATGGTGGAAGCTATAGCTGATGATCGGGCTGGCGCCAATCGGAAGTACGCCGTACAGCGCAACGTGAAGCGGTAGGGAGAGGCGATGATGGAAGAGCTGCGTTTCGACGGACGCATCGCGATCGTGACCGGCGCGGGCGGCGGGCTGGGCCGCGCCCATGCGCTGCTCCTGGCGTCGCGTGGCGCCAGGCTGGTGGTGAACGATCTCGGCACCAGCCATACCGGGAACGGCGCCGACGCGAGCGCCGCCGAGCGCGTCGTCGACGAGATCCGCGCCGCTGGCGGTGAAGCGGTGGCGAGTCACGATTCGGTCGTCGACGGCGACCGCATCGTGCAGTGCGCGCTCGACGCATTCGGGCGCGTCGACATCATCGTCAACAATGCCGGTTTCCTGCGCGATGCCAGCTTTTACAAACTGACCGACGCCGACTGGAACGATCTCTATCAGGTGCATCTGCTCGGCGCCTTCCGCGTCACGCATGCGGCCTGGCCCTTCCTGCGCGAGCAGCAATATGGCCGCGTGATCAACACCGCATCGGCGTCGGGCCTCTACGGCAATTTTGGGCAGAGCGCCTATGCCGCCTGCAAGCTCGCGGTGCACGGCCTGACCCAGACGCTGGCCATCGAGGGCGCGGCGAAGAACATCCACGTCAACACGATCGCACCGGTCGCCGATTCGCGCATGACGCGCACCGTGTCAGGGGCTGCGGCGCTGGCCAAGCTGCGGCCCGAACTGGTGAGTCCGCTGGTCGCCTTCCTGGCACACGAGGCAACGACGGAGAACGGCGCGCTGTTCGAAGTCGGCGGCGGCTGGATCGGCAAGCTGCGCTGGGAACGAAGCGAAGGCGCGCAACTCGGCTCTCACGCGATCGAGGACGTTGCGCAGAGCTGGGGCCGGATCGTCGATTTCGGCCGCAGCACCCATCCGCGCGCGATCGACGAAGCGCTTGCGCCATTTGCGGGACAGATGTTCTCGCAGCGTTAGGCAGCCTATGCCGTGATCGGGGTCACCAGAGACAGTTCGCGGATCAGCGTCTCGCGAAGCTCGACTTTCCGCACCTTGCCGGTGGCGGTGAGCGGAAACGCCTCCATGAATTGGACGTGGCGCGGCACTTTGTAATGGGCGATCCGATCGCCGCAGTACGCGATGATTTCTTCCGCCGTGCAGGCTTCGCCGGCGCGCAGGCGGATGCAGGCACAGACCGCTTCACCGTATTTCGGATCGGGAAGGCCGATGACCTGGACTTCCAGGATTTTCGGGTGGGTGAAGAGGAATTCCTCGATCTCGCGCGGCGAGATGTTCTCGCCGCCGCGGATGATCATGTCCTTGACCCTTCCGACGATGTTGCAATAGCCCTCGTCGTCGAGCACGCCGATATCGCCGGTATGCATCCAAGCGTCCGCATCCAGAACCTCGGATGTTTTCGCCGGCTCGTCCCAATAGCCGAGCATCACCGAATAGCCGCGGGTGCAAAGCTCGCCCGGGACGCCGCGCGGCACGATCCGGCCGGATTCATCGACGAGCTTGACTTCCAGATGCGGCTGCACGCGACCGACCGAGGCAACGCGCCGTTCGATCGGATCGCTGACTTCGCTCTGGAAGCTGACCGGGCTGGTCTCCGTCATGCCGTAGGCGATGGTGACCTCGCGCATGTGCATCCGCTCGGTCACTTGCCGCATCACTTCGACCGGACAGGGCGCGCCGGCCATGATGCCGCCGCGCAGCGAACCGAGATCGAACTTGTCGAAATCCGGATGATCCAGCTCGGCGATGAACATGGTGGGCACGCCGTGCAGATGCGTGCAGCGTTCGGCCTCGACCGAAGCGAGCACGGCGCCCGGATCGAAGCCGGCGGCGGGATAGATCATGGTCGCGCCGTGCAGCACGCAGGCCAGATTTCCCATCACCATGCCGAAGCAATGATAGAGCGGCACCGGAATGCAGAGCCGGTCGCCTTCCCGCAACCCCATGCCGCGTCCGACAAACAGCGCATTGTTCACGATGTTGCGATGCGACAGCGTTGCCCCTTTGGGCAGGCCGGTCGTTCCGCTGGTGAACTGGATGTTGGCCGCGTCGTTGTTGGCGAGGTCGCGCGGCAGCGCCAGGCCGCCAGGTTCGTACAGCGCTTCGAATGACAGATGTCCGGGCCGCAAGGGGCCATCGATCTGGATCGTGGTGCGAAGCGCCGGCAGCGTCGGCGCGATCTCCTCGAGCATCGCGAGATAGTCGCTGCTCTTGAACTGCGCCGCGGTGACCAGCGCGCGCATTCCGGTTTTGGCGAAGGTGTAGGCCGCTTCCGTGGAGCGATAGGCCGGGTTGATGTTGACCAGGATCAGCCCGGCCTTGGCGGCGGCGAATTGGGTGACGGCCCACTCCGCGCAATTCGGGGACCAGATGCCGATGCGATCGCCGCGTTCGAGTCCGAGCTGCAACAGAGCGCCCGCCGCTGCATCGGCGCGCCGGGCGAATTCCGCATAGGACCAGCGGATGCCCTGGTGCAGCGAAACCAGCGCGTCGCGCGACGGCCATTTTCGCGCGGCTTCGTCCAGCACGGCGCCGATCGTGTCTTCGCGCAGACCCGGCGTGTCGGCGCCACGGACATGGCTGGGTAGCATCGGACAGTCCCGCTCAGACAGCACTTCGGACGGCCGGCGAGACGCCCCGCCGCGACGACGATGCAAGCAAAACATCCATGCGGCGAAATCTCCCCGTCGGCCGGCGCGATCGCAGTGCTTGCATTGCTTGCGCTACGCGGCGAACGCGTTGCCGGCGCCAATAATGACGGTCGACACGACGAGGAGGGCGATGCCGGTGCAGAGCACCGCCTTGGTGCGGCGGCTGGCGCCTTTCCATTCAAACAGCGCGACGCCCCACAGGCTCGCAAAAATGATGATGCTGGCCATATGCAGCGTCCAGCTCGAAAAGCCGTACGTGCCCATCTGGCTTTCGCCCATCGTGTAAAAAAAGAACTGGAAATACCAGGTCGTCCCCGCCAGCGCGCACAGCAGGTAGTTGCGCAGCAGCGGCGATGCGGCACCGTCGGCACCGGCACCAACCAGCTGCGGCGCGCTTCGATTCCTGGCGATCAGAAACACGCACCAGATCGCATTGGTGGTGAATCCGCCCAGCAGCACGACGACCAGCACCGGCAGTCCCTGCCACAACGGCGCGGTTCCGTGCGCGATGGTCAGTTGCCGGATCGGCTCGCCCGCCGCCAGACCATAGGCGAAGCAGCTGCTCATGATTCCGGCGAAGATCGCGACCAGCACACCTTTGCGAAAACTGGCGCCGTTGCGCATCGCCGCAGCGCCGCCGGCGATCTGCTCGCGTTCCTTGCTGCGGCCGGCAAAGCCGACGATGGCGATGCCGGCAAGACAGACGGCGACGCCGCCGAGAATGATCAGGCCGCTGGTGCTGTGGATCAAATGGTCGATCAGCTGGCCGCTGACCAGCGGCGGAATCAGCGTGCCGAACGCTGCGGTCAGCCCCAGCGCGATCGCGGTGCCCAGCGAGATTCCGAGATAGCGCACGGTGAGCCCGTAGGTCAGCCCGCCAAAGCCCCACAGCGCACCAAACAGATAGCAGAGCCCCAGCGTCCGGGCCGGCGTCGCTGCCAGAACGCCGAACAGATCTTCCGTCCGTAGCGCCGCGAAGATCCAGGGCGCGATGATCCAGCTGAACACTCCGCCGACCAGCCAGAAAATCTCCCACGACCAGCGCTGCACGCCCTTGTAGGGGACGTAGAAGCTCGCCGATGCGAGGCCGCCGATCCAATGAAACAGCACACCCAGCATCGGGTTGGCGGTCATCCATTCCTCCCTGGTCGGCAGCCGGTTGGTCCGGCGCGGTTCGTTGACGCCCACATTATGAAGTTGCAGGTCAGCTTTTGGAATAGTCGAAGAAGGGCTGCGGGCTCACTGCAGATTTACGAACAGCCCGCCATCGACCAGCAGCGCCGCCCCGGTCACGTAGCGCGCCAGGTCCGAGGCAAGAAACACGGCGCAGCCCGCGACGTCGTCCGGCTGGCCCAGCCGCCCCAGCGGAATCCGTGTTTCCATATAAGTGCGCTTCTTCGGGTCGGACAAATCCTCCTTGTTGATGTCGGTCGCGATGGTGCCCGGCAGGATCGAGTTGCAGCGGATTCCGTAGCGGCCGAGCGCGATGGCGCAGGACTGCATCAGCGAATGCACACCGGCTTTCGTCGGCGTGTAATGGGTCTGCATTTCGCCGCCGACCAGCGCGCTGATTGAGCTGATGGCGATGATCGACCCGCCGCCGCCCTGCTCCTTCATGCGGTTCGCCGCTGCCTGCACCATGTAATAGGCGCCATGCAGATTGACCTGCATCGTCCGCTCGAAAACTTCGCGCGGCATGTCCAGGAAGCTGTGAAACGGACAGATGCCGGCATTGCTGACGAAGACATCGACGCGGCCCAGGGCATGCACCGACTGCGCGACGAAATCCGTCGCGCTATCGGGATCGGCCACATCACCTTCGATGGCGATCGCGCGGCGCCCCATCGCCTCGATTTCGGCGACGGCGCTCTCGGCATCGCTGCGGTCATGGAGATAGTTCAGCGCGACGTCGGCGCCGTGCCGGGCGCAGGCGAGCGCGATGGCGCGGCCGATCCCGCGCGACGCGCCGGTGACGAGAACGCTCTTTCCGTCCAGCAGCATCGCGCCCTTTTTCTGCTTTACCCGCGCGCCGGTTTCTTGCCGCCGACGGGCTTTTTCACCGGCACCGTCGGCCGTGCGGCCTTCTTCGCTGGCTTCGGTTCGGCGGCGCGCGGCGGAGCGGTCCAGCCGAGTTCGATGGAGATGTCGCGCGCAATCTGCTGCACGTCATTGGCCAGCACCGCCATGCGCGCACCGTCCATATACTGCGCAGCGCTGGAAACGCTGATCGCAGCGATGATCCGCCCGTCGACGCCGCGGACCGGCGCCGCCACGCAACGAATCTGGTCTTCGTTCTCTTCCAGGTCGAAGGCGTGGCCGAGCTTGGCATATTCGCGCATGCGGCCGAGCCAGCTCTGCAGCGTCTCCTTGCGTCGGCGTCCGGTGGATTCGGCAGCGAAGAATCTGGCCAGGGATTCGTCGCCCTGTTCGAGGATCAGCGCCTTGCCGAGGCCGGTCGAGGTCAGCGGATGGCGGTCGCCGACGCGCGAACCGATCTGGACCCGGCGACGTCCGGGAATCTTGTCGAGATACAGCGCGCTGTCGGCGTCCAGCACGCCCAGATGCACCGTGTCCTCGGAGCGCGCGGCGAGCTTCTCCAGAAACGGCCGCGCGACGCGCGCGACGTCGATCTGCTGCCGCGCTTCATAGCCCAGTTCGAGCAGTTTCGGTCCGAGGCTGTAGCCTTCGCGCGGCACGAAGGTCAGGTAGCGCCGCTCGACCAGCGCCGCGGCCAGACGATGCGTGGTGCTGCGCGTCAATTCGAGACGCTGCGCCAGTTCGGGCAGACCGATCGGACCGTCCGCAACGACGTCCAATACATCCAGGCCGCGAAACAAGGTCTGGCTGCCGGATGGCGCACGCGCCAGCGCCTCGTCGCCGTCCGATGGCCGGTCCTCGGTTGACGGAGCCTGTCCCATAATTATAAATCCTATCCTAGATAATGAGATTCAGGCAAGCAGGGCGGCTCGCTGTCCTCGGGTTCCTGATCGGCCGGCGCGAGCGAAACCGGGGTCGCCGCAGGCCTTCTCGTCGAGTGCCAGAATAGCGCGCGCATCCCGCGCATGAACGCTTGTTTTTGCGTGTGGAGGAACAACCCGCCCATGGGCTTTCCATCGATCAGGCAGGTTCGCGCTTTCGTGGTGCGCGGCGGCGGCGGCGATTATCACGATCAGGGGCGCGATCACTGGATCGACGATCACATCGCCACGCCGATGAGCCGCTATCCGGAATATCGGCAGAGCCGGCAGAGCTTCGGCATCAATGTGCTGGGCACGCTGGTGGTCGAGATCGAAGCCAGCGACGGTACGATCGGATTCGCCGCCACCACCGGCGGCGAGCCGGCCGCTTATATCGTCGAAAAGCATCTCGCGCGGTTTCTCGAAGGCGCGCAGGTCACCGAGATCGAAAAGATCTGGGACCAGATGTATTTCGCGACGCAGTTCTATGGGCGCAAAGGACTGGTCGTGAATGCGATCAGCGGCGTCGATCTGGCGCTGTGGGACCTGCTGGGCAAGCTGCGCCAGGAGCCGGTCTATCATTTGCTGGGCGGCCCGGTGCGCGACGAGCTGATCTTCTACGCGACCGGCGCGCGCCCCGATCTGGCCAAGCAGATGGGATTCATCGGCGGCAAGCTGCCGCTGCATCACGCGCCGTGCGAAGGCGAAGAG
Organism: Rhodospirillales bacterium; assembly: GCA_028291365.1. Taxonomy (GTDB): domain Bacteria; phylum Pseudomonadota; class Alphaproteobacteria; order BOG-932; family Roseiterribacteraceae; genus Roseiterribacter. The sequence goes on along the minus strand of JAQGIE010000185.1, from coordinate 8,847 downwards.
GGCTTGGCCAAGAATATCGATCTGCTCGCCGACATGCGTGCCAAGGTCGGGCCCGATTTCTGGCTCATGTACGATTGCTGGATGAGCCTCGATCTGAATTACGCGACGCGGCTCGCGCAGGCAGCGCACGAGCATGGGCTAAAATGGATCGAAGAAGCGCTGTCGCCCGATGATTACTGGGGCTATGCCGAGCTGAAGCGGAACGTGCCCAAAGGCATGCTGGTCACCACCGGCGAGCATGAAGCGACGCGTTGGGGCTTTCGCATGCTGCTCGAGATGGAGTGCTGCGACATCATCCAGCCCGATGTCGGCTGGTGCGGCGGCATGACCGAGCTGATCAAAATCTCGGCGCTGGCCGACAGTCGCGGTGTGCTGGTCGTGCCGCACGGATCCAGCGTCTATTCCTATCATTTCGTCGTCACGCGGCATAACAGTCCGTTCGCCGAATTCCTGATGATGGCGCCCAAGGCCGACCAGGTCGTGCCGATGTTTCATCCACTGCTGCTCGACGAGCCGGTGCCGGTGAACGGCAAGCTGAAACTGCCGGACCGGCCGGGATTCGGGGTCCGGCTGAATCCCGAGTGCGCGCTGCACCGCCCCTACACCCACTGAACAAGGCAGACGGCTCAAGATGAAATTGCTGCGCTATGGCCCGGCGGGGCGCGAGAAGCCGGGACTGCTCGATTCGACTGGAATCATCCGCGACCTGTCCGGACAGTTCCCCGACATCACGCCGGACCGCCTGTCGCCGGAATCGCTGCAGCATCTGGCTTCGCTCGATCCGACGACTCTGCCCGCGGTCAGCGGAGCGCCGCGCCTGGGCGTTCCGATCCAGGGCGTGCGCAAGTTCCTGGCCGTCGGGCTGAACTATGCCGATCACGCGGCGGAATCGAACCTGCCGATCCCGGCCGAGCCGGTCCTGTTCACCAAGGCGGTCAGTTGCCTCAGCGGACCGAATGATCCGGTGATGCTGCCCAGGGAGTCGATCAAGAGCGACTGGGAGGTCGAACTCGGAATCGTGATCGCCCGCACGGCGCGCTACGTGCGCGAAGCGGACGCGCTGTCGCATGTCGCGGGCTACGTGCTGGTGAACGATGTCAGCGAGCGCGAATACCAGATCGAGCGCGGCGGGACCTGGGACAAGGGCAAAGGCTGCGACACGTTCGGGCCGGTCGGTCCCTGGTTGGTCACCGCCGACGAGGTCGGCGATCCGCAAGCGCTCGACATGTGGCTCGACGTCAACGGCAAACGCATGCAGACCGGCAATACGCGCACCATGATCTTCCCGGTCGCGCATCTGGTCAGCTACATCAGCCGCTTCGTGACGCTCGAGCCCGGCGACATCATCACCACCGGAACGCCGCCGGGCGTCGGCATGGGGCAGAAGCCCGCGCCGATCTACCTGAAAGAAGGCGACACGATGCGGCTCGGCCTCTCAAAGCTCGGCGAGCAGCAGCAGAACGTGATCGCCTGGCGCGAAGGCGGTGCAGCGTGACCGTGTATGCCGGACGCTTTGCCGGCCGTACCGCAATCATCACCGGCGGCGCTTCGGGCGTCGGCCGCGAAGTCGCCGCGCGAATCCGGCAGGAAGGCGGCGCCGTCGCGCTGTGGGATCGCGATGCGGCCGGCCTGGCCAAGGTGCAGGAGGAAATCGGCGCAGCGCATGTCGCCGTCGTCGATGTCGCAAACGAACATTCGGTCGCGCGCGCCGCCGAGGCGACCGCGAACGCGCTCGGCAGGATCGACATTCTGGTCGCCAGCGCCGGCATCACCGGCCCGACCGCGACGCTGTGGGACTATCCGACCGACGCGTGGCGTCAGGTCCTCGACATCAATCTGAACGGCGTCTTCCATTGCTGCCGCTCGGTCGTGCCGTACATGCTGCAAAACCCGGATCAATACGGGCGCATCGTCAATATCAGCTCGGTCGCGGGCAAAGAGGGCAACCCGAACGCGTCCGCCTATTCGACGTCGAAGGCAGCGGTCCTGGGCCTGACCAAATCGTTGGGCAAAGAGCTGGCCAAAACCGGCATTCGCGTCAACAGCGTCACGCCGGCCACCTTCCGCAGTCCGATCCTGGAGCAGCTCACGCAGGCGCAGATCGATTACATGCTGTCGCGGATTCCGATCGGCCGGATCGGCGAAGCCGAAGAAGTCGCCGCGCTGATCTGCTGGCTGGCCAGCGAAGAATGCACCTTCAGCACGGGCGCCACTTTCGACATTTCCGGCGGGCGCACGACCTATTAGCGGGCGACCATGACCGATATCGCCATTGTCGACCCGCACATGCATCTGTGGGATCTGCAGCAGATCCGTTATCCGTGGTTGACGCCGCCACTGCCCGTCGGGATCACCGGCGATGTCGGTCCGATCTCGAAAACCTATCTGCCCGCCGATTACCACGCCGACCATCGGGGCTGGGCTGTCACCCGGACGGTGCATGTCGAAGCCGGTGCCGATCCGCGCGACGCGCTGGCCGAAACCGAATTCCTGCACGCGCTCGACGACGCACCGGATGCGATCGTCGCCTATGCCGATCTGGGCGACGCCACCGTGGAACGGCTGCTCGCTGAGCATCGCAGGTTCGATCGCGTACGCGGCGTGCGGCAGATCCTGAACTGGCACGCGGATCCGAAGAAAACCTATACGAAGCGCGATCTCCTGGCGGATCCGAACTGGCGAAGCGGATTCGCGCTGCTGCGCAAATACGAGCTGTCGTTCGATCTGCAGATCTACCCGTCGCAGATGCAGGATGCCGCCGCACTGGCTGCGCGCCATCCGGACACGCAGTTCGTCCTCAACCATACCGGCATGCCGGTCGACCGCGATGCCGAGTCGATCGCGCTATGGCGCGACGGCATGGCGAAGCTGGCGACGCAGCCGAATGTCGCCGTTAAGATTTCCGGCCTGGCGATGCTGGATTGGCGCTGGACGGCCGAGAGTCTGCGACCCTTCGTGCTCGATACGATCGACCGGTTCGGCACCGGCCGGGCCATGTTCGCGAGCAATTTCCCGGTCGACCGGCTGTTCGGCGGCGTTTCCGACTTCTTCAACGCCTACCGGACGATCGTGTCTGGTTTCAGCGCGGACGAGCAACGCGCGTTGTTCGCGGACAACGCCGCGCGGATCTATCGGCTGACTTAGGGAGCCGACTCAATCGAGATCCGGTGATGCGCTTGGGGCAAGAAAAACCTGTCACCCCGGCCTTCGCCGGGGTGACAGTTGTGTTGGTGATTAAAGCGCGAGATGCCGACGCCGTCTTACGTAGCTTCTCACGCGCCGGACGACGCGCGCCGCAGTTCCTGGGACTCGGGCGAGATGCGGATCGAGATCCGCCCCGGCGCGGACGCGAAGATCCGCACGCCGTCCTCGTCCGTCGCAACGCGACAGGCGGGCGGCGCTTCCACGGTGACGCACGCGGGGTACGCAGCGAGCGGCGTTGCGATTTCGGTCGGCATCGCGATTGCCGGGTCGATGTCGATCACCGCTTCGAAGATGCGATGGCGGCGATCGAAATGTTGGCCAACGAGCTGTCCTTGTGCGGCGCGAACATAGGGACGCGCGAAACCGTCCGTGGCTCTGCCGCCGTCACTTCCGTCTTCCTGCTGATCGGCGGAATAGAGCGAGAGGTCTTCCTGATTCCAGCCGTCGCCGACGCGCAGGTCGTTGCGGTTTGAAGCCGTGTAATTCCACCATGTCGCCGAGAGCAGGCAGGCGTCGAGCGCGTCGGCCATGAGGCCGAGCATGAGCGCCTGCTTCGCGAACACGTGCGGTCCGCGTTCGCCGGCTTCCCAGGCGCGATAGGCGGCGCCCGCCTCGAGGTCGAATTGAACGCCAATCTCGCCGATCAGGCTCGGACCGCCGAAGGATCGCGCCAGCTCTTTGCGCGCATCCAGACCCTGGCGATAGCTCTCGCCGATCTCAGCTTCGCCGCGCAAACGGCGGCCGGTGAACGCATCGACGTGATCGTGGACGTCGAACTTCTTCGTCGTCAGGTTGGCCAGGTCATACCAATGGGGCGCATTGACCGAAGCTGCGGGCATGCTGCGCGGATAGAAGCGCCCCACGAACGGGCCGGCGACTTCGATCTCGGCGAACAGCGCCCACTCGGCGCGGTGCGCGCGAATAGTCTCGGCGACGGCGTCGAAGAATGGCGCGAAGACGTCCTCGGACACATCGAGTTCGCCGCGAGGCCCGCGCCGGAACGCGCGTTCGTCGCGCGGCTCGGCACGGCCGTCGCGCATTGCGTAGAGGCCGGCCTGTTCGAATGGGCAGGACGCGCCGTCCCGCCAGATCGAAATGCCGCCGGGATTGAGCGTCCGTTCGCCGACCACGCGCGGCGTCCCTTCTTCACGGCCGCCAAGCACCGGAACGGTGGTGGCGACACCGCGGGCGAGCGCCAGCCCGTCGAGAGGACTGATCGCCGGTCCCATCGCCAGCGGCGACGGATTTTCGACACCGCGCTCGGAAAGATTCTGGCCGAGCCAGCCGATCGAAGGCTCGTTGAGCGAGTCGAAACCGATGACGTGCGCCAGCGGCGCGAGCCTGCTTGCGAGTTGGTCGACGCACGCGAGATAGCGGCCCTGGAGAAAATCCTGAACGTTCACGCCGTCGATCAGAAACGCGGGCGTGAGCCAGCGCCCGCCGAAGAACAGGCTCCACATCACGCCGTTCGCCGGGAGCTTGTAGTTGGAAGACCACGACATCGGCGGATAGCCCGCCTGATGCGGATTGGGATCTTCGTAGTCGAACGCGTGCTGCATCACGAGCGCGGCGTTGGCGGCGTGGAATCGCGTGAAGTCCAACCCGACCGCTTCGAACGTCCAGCCCGGCGCACCGCTTCCGCCGCTCATCCTGCTCCACGCGTCCTGATGAAAATCGACGAATACGTAGAAGCCGTACTCGCCGGCCAGACGCGCGATCTCGACGTAATAGTCGAGATAGTCGGTGTCGTAGAGTCCCGGCCCCGCGTGCTCGATCGCTTCCCAGGTCGTGAGCAGGCGAAGACAGTTGAAGCCCCACGCGCGCAGTCGCGTGAAATGCTCGTCGGCCTGCTCGAGCGGAAATGGCCGCCCGATGAAACTCACCGTGCGCTGATCCGCGAAGTCGCTTGGCCGATCCGTGCCGCCGTTCGGCCACGGCATTTTGGAATCGCCGCCGAGATTGACGCCCCGCAGCAGCACGTCACGACCGTGCGCATCGCGAAAGCGATCGCCCACGATGCGAAGCGGAGAAAGCGGCATGACGAACCTTCGCTGGGTGCGATCGGGAAGCGGCGAGCGCCACGTCGCAACTCGTAATTACAAGCAGGTCAGCCCGTTTGTAATTTGGCAGCCGGCGCCTGTCCAGAGCGGCCGCGGGCGCGGCGCCGGCGATCGGCGAATGTCAGCGTCCGCCTTTGACCGGCGGAATGTCGCCTGCGTAGAGCGCACGCAGAAAGCGCGAGAGCAGCTTGATCGCCTCGTCCAGCTCGGCCTTGTCCTTGACCAGCATCGAGTCGATCGAGAGGCCACGCACGGCGGCCACGAACAGCCGGCGCATCGCATTGAATTCGGGAAGATCCGGGAAGCCGCCTTCCTTCAGGATCCGTTCGACGGTGGTTCGCGAATTGGCTTCGATCTGCCGCTGCAACGGCGCCAGGCGCGCCGCCAATGCCTTGTCCGATCGCGAGCCGATCATGATCTCCAGCACCGCGATCGCTGCAGGGCGCGTAAGCACGTCCCACATCAAGTCGGGAAACTGAAAGAAGCGCTCCTGCGGCGACGAGAGCTGTGCGCCGCGGAGCTGATACTCCGTGGTTTCGCGATGATAGACCTCGCTGACCACGGCCAGCATCAGATCCACCTTGGTCGGGTACTGATGCAGCATGGCGCCGCGGCTCACGCCCGCCTTGTCCGCGATCAGCCCGGTCGTCGTTCCGCCATACCCCACCCGATGCAGCATCGCGATCGCGGCGTCGATCAGCTTGCGCTGCGTCTCGGCGCTGCGTTCAGCCTGCGTGCGTCGCTTGCCGACGCTCTTCGCGCGTGGGCGGCGCGGCTTGGCCGAAGCGGTCGGCTGATCGTCGGTCACGAGGTCCGTTCTCCCTGGCCTGGCAGCGACGGCCTACACCCATTCCGGTTTAACATTCGGGCCGCCCTGTCCGGATCGTCCTGGATACTCGATTCGACGCGGATCCGTGAAGAAGACGCCCTTCCCTCTTCGTAATCTGGTGCCGCGCAGTCCCTCCCAGATCCTGAACCTCGCATGTAACATACGGGACAGACTGCTTGTAACTGACATGGCCGGGGCGTATGTTTGGCCCCAACAAGGCGGCTTAAGCCGCTAAAGAATGGGGAGGGGTCATGGACGTCGATCGCCGTCGAAATGCGCATGCACGCTTGGCCGCCGAGTTTCTGTGCAGCAGCGCGCTCATCGCAATCATCCTGTTCGCAGCTCCGCCTGCGTTGGCGCAGACCACCGGGGCATCCTCCCCGGACGATCAGGGCATCGAAACGGTGCTGGTCACCGCGGAACGGCGCGGCACCGATCTCCAGAAGACCGCAATTCCCGCCACGGTGCTCACCGGCGAAGACCTGCGGCGGCGCGGCGTCGATACGATCAACGGGCTGCAATTCGTGTCCCCGTCGCTGAACATCCAGGATTACGGCGAGGGCGCGCTGATCAACATCCGCGGTATCGGCAAAAGCGACGGCGGACAGCAAGTGCCGCCCGGAACGGTGATCTATCGCGACGGCGCTCCGACGATGCTCGGCGGCATCCTGCCCGACGAACCCTATTACGACGTTGCCGCCGTCGAAGTGCTGCGTGGACCGCAGGGCACGTTCGCGGGTCACAATTCTACCGGCGGCGCCATCTTCATCCGGACCATCGACCCGACGCTCGGCAGCTTCAGCGGCTGGGGCGAAGCGCAGGTCGGGAACTACAAGGACTACCGCTTCCGCGGCGCGCTCAACGTTCCGCTGGGCGAGACGCTGGCGGTTCGCATCGCGACCAACGACGAGAATCGCGGCAGCTTCTATCATGTCACGGGCCCCTTTACGGGGAATCCTGGCAAGCGCCACGAAGCCGATTGGCGCCTCAGCGTGCTGTGGCAGCCCACCGACGCGTTCAAGGCGATCCTCAAGCACGACTACAACTATATCGATCACGGCGGCATGCCGGCGTCGCCCTATACCGGCTCGACCGATCATCTGTTCGACGTCGCGCTCGACACGCCTATCAAAGGCGTCGAACGATTGAACCGCACCATCCTGCAGCTCAACTACCAGTTCGCCAACGACATCACGGTGCGCTCAATTAGCAGCGCGCAATTCGGCAAAGTCGACTCGCAGCGCGACGTCGACGGCACAGCCAACCCGCTGACGCGCCAAATCCTGGCGCTGCGTTCGTCAGAGCAGGCCTATTCGGAAGAGGTCAATCTGCTGTCGCCCAGTACGGGCCGCTTCACCTGGGTGCTCGGCGGTTCGTATCTGCACGACATCGTCGGCCAGGGTAGCGACAATTTCCTGTCGCTGAGCCCGGGCGGGACGCCGACCTTCGGCCAGGCGCTGACCGCCGCGTATCGAGCTTCGAAAGAGAATTGGGGAGTCTTCGGGCAAGGCACCTACAACCTCACCGACACGCTGCAACTGCAGGTCGGCGCGCGCTACTCGAAGACGTCCTTCCTTCTGAACACGCTGACCCGAGTGCTGTTCTTCGGAACGCCCTTGCTGGGCCAGAATGTGGTCAACGCTCCACAGAGCGACTCGCGCGTCACCGGCAAGGTCAACCTCAGCTGGAACGTGACCGAGAATCACTTCCTCTATGCGTTCGTCGCGACCGGACACAAAGGCGGCGGCCTGAACGGCATCGGAACGCTGCTTCCGATCTCGCCGCTCACGCCGTTGCAGCCCGCTCCGCCTTCGCAGTGGCCGCCCGCCTTCAAGCCCGAAGAAGTCACCGACTACGAAATCGGCTGGAAAGCGAATTTCTTCGGCAACCATCTGCACACGCAGCTCGGCGCCTTCCACAACAACTACCGGAATTTCCAGGTCGCGCTCTACGACGTGACAAGGGGCGTAGGCGAAGTGATGAATGTCGGCGGCACCACGATCCTGGAGGGCATCGAGGGGCAGGCGCAGGCACAGTTCGGCGATCTCTCGTTCGACATCGGCGCATCCTTCCTGCACAGCTCGCTCGGCACCTTCTCCGCGATCGATTCCCGCTCGCCTGCCAAGGGGGTCCAGAATCTCACCGGCCGGGAACAGCCCAACGCACCGCGTTGGACGGCCCAGGTCGGCGTGCAATACCGCTTTCATCTGAACAACGACGACACGCTCACGCCGCGTTTTGATTACGGCATGGTCGGCGCGCGCTGGGGTAACCTGTTCCACGTGCAGCCCGGCGACTATTTGCGGGCGCAGAATCTCGTCAACGCGCAGCTCGTCTACGAGCGCGGCGCAAATTGGGAGATCACCGCCTACGCCACCAACTTGTTCGACCTGCAGTATGTCGCGGCGCAATCGGTCGGCACGCTGGGGATCGCCGGTCCGCCCCGTCAGTTCGGCATTCGCGCATCGACGAGGTTCTAACCGCAGCGACATCCTCCCGGTCGCTAGTGTGCCGGATTTGAAGTTCGCCCGGTCTTGGGACCGGCACCGAGGCGAACTTCAAATCCAAGAGGCACACTAGAAACAACAAATCGCTAGTGTCCTGATCGATTCCGAAGTTCGTCCGTGCTCGCCATAGGCTCCTGCGAACTTCGGAATCGGGACACTAGCTGCGGGGCGTGGGACGGTCCGCGAATGTGGGCCGTCCCCTTTTTTGAGGAACGGCCGTGATGGCGCAGACTGCAGTCACGGCCAC
>JAQGIE010000163.1 GCA_028291365.1 Rhodospirillales bacterium | reverse complement strand
TGGATGATCGCCTTCGACGGAATGCAGCCGCGGATCAGGCAGGTGCCGCCCAGCCGGTCGCCTTCGACCAGGATGGTGTCGAGACCGAGCTGGCCGGCGCGGATCGCGGCGACATAGCCACCCGGGCCGCCGCCCACGACGAGGACGTTCGTATTCATTTGTGAAGTCATTGCCGGTGCATTTCCTTCGTCGTCATCCCCGCGGAAACGGGGATCCAGGTGGTCGAGCTTGGAGCCGAGAGAATTCCCGCGCGGAAATTCCTGGGTCCCCGCGAAAGCGGGGACGACGGTCATTCATCCATGAACAGCGTAGCGGGGAATTCCAGCACGGCTTTGACGCGTTGGATGAATTCGGCGGCGTCCCAGCCGTCGACGACGCGGTGATCGAACGACGAGGACAGGTTCATCATCTTGCGCACGACGATCTGGCCGTTCCGCACCACGGGACGCTCGACGATCTTGTTGACCGCGATGATGCCGACTTCGGGCGAGTTGATGACCGGCGTCGAAACGATGCCGCCCATCGGACCCAGGCTGGAGATGGTGATGGTCGAGCCCGACAGTTCTTCGCGCGTCGCCTTGCCGTCGCGCGTCGCCGCGGCCACGCGGGCGAGCTCGTCGGCGCAGTCATAGATGTCGCGTGCTTCGACATGGCGCACCACCGGCACGGCCAAGCCTGACGCGGTCTGCGTCGCGATGCCGATATGGATCGCATGGTGGCGATGCACGATGCCGGCTTCGTCGTCATACCGCGCGTTGAGCTGCGGATAGGCGGGCAGAACCTTCGCCATCGCGCGCATCAGGAACGGCAACAAGGTCAGCTTGGGACGATCGGCCCGCCCTTTGTTCTGGGCGTTCATGTGCTGGCGCAAATCCTCCAGCTCGGTCACGTCCATCTCTTCGGCGTACATGAAATGCGGGATGCGCCGCTTGGCGTCTTGCATGCGCTCGGCGATCTTGCGCCGCAGGCCGATGACTTTGACCTCGTCGGCGCCGTGACGTTCGACCAGGCGCGACCCGCCCGACGACGCCGTGCCGCCGGCACGGCGACCGTCGACATAGACGTCGAGATCCTGATGCGAGACACGACCGGCCGGGCCTGAACCGGGCACGTACTGCAACTCGACGCCCTGCTCATGCGCACGACGGCGCACGGCGGGCGAGGCGAGCGGCTTGGCGTCGGGCGCGCGCGTCGACCAGGTCGGCGCTGCTTCCGGCTTGCTCGCCTGCTTCGGCGCCGGCTTGCTGTGCTCCGGCGCATCGACGACGCGGGCAACCTGTTCTTTCGGCGACGGCGCTTCGCGCGGTGGCGCTTCCTTGACCGTTTCCTTGGCCGGTGCCGCTGCCGATGCCGCAGCCGATGCCGCGCCGGCAGCGTTGCCTTCGCCTTCGACGTCGAACTCGACGATCACCGAACCGACCGGCGCCATGTCGCCGGCGGCACCGGTCCGCGCGATCACCTTGCCTTTGACGGGCGAGGTGATTTCGATCGTCGCCTTGTCGGTCATCACGTCGACCAGCGGCGCGTCTTCTTCGACCATGGCGCCGATCTCGACATGCCAGGCGGCGATTTCCGCTTCAGCAGTGCCTTCGCCGACGTCCGGCAGCTTGAATGCGTAGCGTCCCATGTTCCTCAGACCTCCATGACTTTGCGCAGCGCGTCACCGATGCGCTTGGGTCCGGGGAAATAATCCCACTCGAATGCATGCGGGTAGGGCGTGTCCCAACCAGTGACGCGCTCGATCGGTGCTTCGAGATGGTAGAAGCAATGTTCCTGCACCAGCGCGGCCAATTCGGCGCCGAAGCCGCTGGTGCGCGTCGCTTCGTGCACGATGACGCAACGTCCGGTCTTCTGCACCGACTTCACGATCGCGCCGATGTCGAGCGGCAGCAAGGTGCGCAGGTCGAGAATGTCGGCGTCGATCTTGCTGTCGTCGACCGCCGCCTTGGCGACATGCACCATGGTGCCATAGGCAAGCACGGTGACGTCCTTGCCTTCGCGCACCTGCGCCGCCTTGCCGAGCTCGACCGTGTAATAGCCTTCCGGAACTTCGCTTTCCGGATGTTTCGACCAGGGCGACACGGGGCGGTCATGGTGACCGTCGAACGGACCGTTATAGATGCGCTTGGGTTCGAGGAAGATGACGGGATCGTCGTTCTCGATTGCGGCGATCAGCAGGCCTTTGGCGTCGTACGGGTTGGACGGGATCACCGTCGTCAGGCCCGCGACATGGGTGAACAAGGCTTCGGGCGACTGGCTGTGCGTCTGGCCGCCGAAGATGCCGCCGCCATAGGGCGTGCGCACGGTGAGCGGGGCCCAGAAGTCACCGGCCGAGCGATAGCGCAGCCGCGCCGCTTCCGAGACGAGCTGGTCGAAGGCGGGATAGATGTAATCGGCGAACTGGATTTCGACGCAGGGGCGCAGACCGTACGCGCCCATGCCGATCGCCACCGCGATGATGCCGCCTTCACCGATCGGCGTGTCAAAGCAGCGCTTCAGCCCGTGCTTCTTCTGCAGCCCTTCGGTGGCGCGGAACACGCCGCCGAAATAACCGACGTCTTCGCCGAACACGAGCACGTCGGGATCGCGATCGAGCATCACGTCCATCGCCGAGTTGAGCGCCTGAATCATGTTCATCTGCGCCATGATCAGACTCCCAGCTCCTGCCGCTGCTTGCGCAGATGCCACGGCACTTCCTTGTAGACGTCCTCGAACATCGTCTTGACGCTGGGCAGCGTGCTGTTGCCGAGCGTGCCGTATTTCTCGGCTTCCTTGCCGATCGCTTTGACCTGCTCGGTCAGCTCGTCGGTCAGCGCCTTGTGCTCCGCTTCGCTCCAGGCGCCGCGCGCGACGAGATGTTTGGTCAAGCGGTTCACCGGATCGCCGAGCGGCCAACCACCCGGTTCGTCGGCAGGGCGATACTGCGTCGGGTCGTCGCTCGTCGAATGGCCTTCGGCGCGATAGGTGTAGAGCTCGAGCACGGTCGGCCCGAGATTCATCCGCGCGCGGTCGGCCGCCCATTGCGTTGCCGCGTAGACGGCGAGGAAGTCGTTGCCGTCGACGCGCAGGCCCGGAATGCCGTAGCCGATGGCGCGCGACGCGAAGGTCGAGCGCTCGCCGCCGGCGATGCCGTGATAGCTCGAGATGGCCCACTGATTGTTGACGACGTTGAGCAGCACCGGCGCGCGATAGACGGCGGCGAAGGTCAGCGCGTGATGGAAGTCGCCTTCGGCAGTCGAACCGTCGCCGATCCAGGCGGCGGCGATGCGGTCGCCATTCTTGTAGGCCGACGCCATCGCCCAGCCGACCGCCTGGCTGAACTGCGTGCCGAGATTGCCCGAGATCGAGAAGAAGCCGAACTCCTTGCTCGAATACATCACCGGCAGCTGACGGCCTTTGAGCGGATCGCGCTCGTTCGAGTAGACCTGGCACATCATGTCGAGCAGCGGATAGTCGCGCGCGATCAGCAGCCCCTGCTGGCGATAGGTCGGGAAGCACATGTCGTCGCGGTCGAGCGCCATCGCCTGCGCCACCGCCACCGCCTCTTCGCCGAGACATTTCATGTAGAACGAGGTCTTGCCCTGGCGCTGGGCGCGATACATGCGGTCGTCATAGACGCGCGTCAGCATCATGGCGCGCAGGCCGCGTTTCAGCGTGTCAATGTCGAGCTTGGGATCCCAGGGACCGACCGCCTGGCTTTTGTCGTCGAGCACGCGGATCAGCGTGAAGGCCAGGTCGTGGATCTCGTGCGGTTCGACCGCGATGTCGGGGCGGCGCACGGCGCCTGCCTCGGACAGTTTCAGATCGCTGAAATCCGGCGTGTCACCGGGGCGGTATTTCGGCTCCGGGATGTGCAGGGTAAGAGCCGGCGTGTTCTTCATCGAGTTCCTCGGCACGAAAGGACGGCGAAAACGACACCGTCGGCGCATCGCCTATCATGGAGTCTTCGCCGTGTCTGGTGCGGTTTTTCGGGCGAATTTTGCTGCGAAGACCGTGCCTCGTTTCGGCATTTCCGGTGCGGCGGGCATAGGTTTGCGAAAGATCTTTTCGCCCGCGTCGCAACATGGCCTTCTCTCCCCGCGAAAGGGGGGCCGATCGGAACGCCGCCGCGATGAAAGCGCGTCGCACGACCGGCACCAGAGAAACGATCCCCGCTTTCGCCGGGAACAGGAGATATGATGCTGGACGGCCACGCCGCCGAAGACGCGCAGATTCTCTCGGTGATCGATCGCGCGCCGATCTCGCCGCTGCAATTCCGAGTCTTCGCCATCGGCGCCCTGGCGTCGGTTCTGGACGGGCTCGACATCCAGATCGTCGCTTTCGTGCTGCCGTCGCTGGTGCGCGAATGGCATCTCGGCAGCGGCCAGCTCGCCTGGGTGATCGCGGCAGGGCTGGTCGGGATGGGCGTCGGCGCCAGCGTCGGCGGTGCGCTGGGCGACCGACTCGGCCGCAAGCCGGTGCTGATCGCCAGCGTGGCGCTGTTTGCAGCCTTCACCCTTGCCGCAACGTTCGCCGATGACGTCACGCAGCTAACGATGTTGCGTCTGGCGACCGGTTTGGGTCTCGGAGCGGCCTTTCCCAACATCACCGCGCTTGCCGCCGAATACGCGCCCGACCGGGCGCGCTCGGTGGTGGTGGCGGTGCTGATGTGCTGCACGCCGCTGGGCGGCGTGCTGGGCGCGCTGCTCAGCGCTGCGGTGCTCGACCAGATCGGCTGGCGCGGCATGTTCGCGATCGGCGGCGCGGTGCCGCTGCTTTCGGTCCTGCTGATGTTCGCGCTGCCGGAATCGATCGGCTTTCTCGCCCGCGCCGGCCGCCACGGCCAGGCCGAGGCGCTGCTCGCGCGTGTCGCCGGCCGGACCGTCCGACTCGCCGCGATTGGCGAGGCCCGCGACAAGCAACGATCGCTGGACCAGGTGCTGACGCGGTCGCTGCGGCGCGACACGCTGGCCTTCTGGGCCTGCTGTTTCGCCTCGCTCTATTGCGTCTACTCGTTCTTCAGCTGGACGCCGACGATCCTGCAAGGGGCCGGCCTGTCACCGCGCGAGGCGGCGTTGGGCACGATGTTGTTCAATCTCGGCGGCGTGATCGGCGCGCTCCTCAGCGCCGCTTTGTGCCGGCGCTTCGGTTCGCGGCTGGTGCTGCGCGCGGTGGCGGCGATCGGCGTGGGCGCCGGCCTCGTGCTGGCGATCAAGAGCATCGCCGGCGGCGGCATCGTGACCACAGCAGGCGGATTGGTGTTTCTCGGCGCCGCCGTCAACGCGACCCAGGTCGGGCTGTTCGTGCTGGGCGCCTATCTCTATCCGACCGCGTGCCGCGCGGCCGGGATCGGATTCGGTCTCGGCGTCGGGCGTGTCGGCGCCATCCTGAGCGCGATCGGCGGCGGGCAGCTGGTGATGGCGGCGGGCGGGGCCGCGGCCTATTTCCTGATCAGCGCCGCGTTCCTCGCGGTGATCGTCATCGCGTTGGGCATGGTGCGACGGCACGTGCCGCCGCTGATGCCGCGCGCCGCGCCAGCCACAGGCTGAGTCCGAGCGCGATCATCGTCGCCAGCCAAAGCCCGAGCAGCAGCACCAGCACGCGCCCGGCGGTGCCGCCCGCTTCGCCCGTGTGCAGCGGATAGAGCGCTTCAAAGATTCGCGTGCCGAGCGTCGCGTCTTCGGCTGCTTGATCGAGCAGGACCCGCCCGTCGCGTAGATCGACGAAGATCGAGGTCCGCCCGAAGACGCGGCGCAGTTCGTTCGCCTGCCGGACGCGTACGCGGTACCAGGGCGCCGTGTCGCTCGGCAGGCTGACCGAGGCGAGCGTGGCGCCGGGATAGCGCGCCATCGCGGTCGCGATCGCGTCGGCCGGCGTGACGCTGCGCGGCGCCGCCGCCGCCGATAGGGTCGGGCTGGCGCGGTCGGCACCGAGCCACGCCTCGACCGTATCGTCAAAGGCGAGCAGGCAGCCGACGAGCACCAGCACGATCGCTGGTGCGGCGAGCCACAGTCCCAGCGCGCGATGCCAGCCATAGCGAGTCGCGACCGCGCCGCGCAGGGCGGGCGGGCGCAGCACCCGGCGCCACTGGCCCGCGCGCGGCCAAGCGAGGCGCAGCCCCAGCAGCAGGTTGCTCAGCAGCAGCACGCCGCTCACGCCGATGAACATCTTGCCCGCATCGTGCAGGAACAGCGTCTGATGCAGCACGGTGACGAACTGGAAGAGTCCGGCGCGAAAATAGTCGTGATCGTAGGGCGCGCTGCGCAGGATCGTGCCCGCACCGTCGATCCGGACTGCGTCGGTGGTTCCGTCGCGGCGCTCGATCAACACGTCGAAGCGCCCGGTGCGCCCGCCGCTGGCGTAAAGCGAAGCGACCCGGTCTTGCGCGTTCGCCTGCTGCAGCTCGGTCAACTGCGCGCCGACCGCGGCGATGTCGAGCGGCGGATCGGCCCGCGCGCGGAGCGCCAGATCGTCCAACTCCCAGTGAAAGACGAGCAGCACGCCGGTGATCGCCTGCAGCAACCACAGTGCCGCGCAGGCGAGGCTGGCGGTGCGATGGATCCTGCGGAGCAGCGCGACCGTGCGCGCCTTCATCGCGCCGCCAGCACCGACCGCAGCCAGGTCGCGCCGTCTTGCAGCGCACGATCGGCGGTGGGCGAGATCGACACCGCCTCGAGGAAACTATGCGTCGCGCCGCGATACAGCTCGTCGCGCACCTCGACGCCCGCCTGGCGCAGCTTCGGGATCATCGCCAGGCTCTGCTCGGTCAGCACGTCGCATTCGGGGATCGCGAAAAAGGCCGGCGGCAGACCGTCGAGCCGAGCGTGCAACGGCGCCGCGAGCGGGTTGCGCGCATCCTCGGGCGTGCGCAGATAACGGTCCCAGAACATGCGCATCTCGTCGCGCGTGAGCATGTAGTCGGGGCCGCCATAGCGCTGCTGCGACTCGTCCGAGCAGTCGCCCTCGAAGGCGGGATAGTTGAGCACCATGCCGCGCACCAGGCTGGGCGCACCGTCGTCGCGCAGCTTGAGACAGGCCGCAAGCGTCAGGTTGCCGCCGGCCGAATCGCCGCCCAGCGCCAGGCGCGCGCAATCGACGCCAAGCGCCGCGCCACCGTCGTGCAGCCAGCGTACCGCGGTGACGACCTGCTCCAACGCTACGGGGAATTTCGCCTCGGGCGACAGCGCATAGTCGATTCCCACCACGACGATGCCGGCGCGCGCCGCGTATTCGCGCATCACGCGATCGTGCGTATCCAGGCTGAAAAAGGTCCAGCCGCCACCATGGACATAGAGCAGCGCCGGCTTGGGTCCGGCCGGGCCCGGATCGTAGACGCGGACACGGAAATCGCCGTGCACGCACGGCACCACCTGTTCGTGGATCCGGTCCATCGCCGGACCGCCTTCGCGCCACGGCGCGCGCACCTGCTCGATGATGTCTCGCGCCTGGGCGAGCGGCAGGCCGGCGACGCTCGGAAACCGGGCATAGGCCGCAGCAACCTGCTCAACAAAACGGCGAATATCCGGCGCGAGATCGGAAGCAGGTGGCACGCAGCGTCCTTCTGGTTGTATTCTTCAAATTCGCCGCGACGTTTCGGTGCGGCATTTCCTTTGCTCGACAAGCCGGATCCGACACGTAATCCTGCCGTCATTCGGGAGCGTAGCGGCGGCGCGCGAGGGCCGCTGTCGATACCGGGATCGATCAGCATTTCGGACGGGCCATATGGGACGCAGCACAAGAGGCAGCGACTATCAGTACGTACCGCGGCCGGTCGCGGCCTTGGCGGACGAGTATCCGGCGGGTCATCTCGATCCGCGCCACAGCCATGTTCGCGCACAGCTGATCTACGCCTCGGCGGGGATCATGACGGTGACGACCGCGGCCGCGAGCTATGTCGTCCCGCCACAACGCGCGGTGTGGATTCCCGGCGGTGTCGAGCACGAAGTCTATTGCCGCGAGCCGGTGCGGATTCGCACGCTCTACGTCGCCGAAGCCGAGCACGACCGCCTGCCGACCACCTGCCGCGTGATCGAGGTCTCGGACCTGCTGCGCGAATTGATCATCGAAGCGACGGAGATTCCCGTCGAATACGACCTCGACGGCCGCGACGGCCGCGTGATGGCCCTGATCCTCGATGAGATCAGCACCACCCGGACGACCCGGCTGCACGTGCCGATGCCGCAGAACGAGCGGCTGATCCGCGTCTGCTCGTCGATCCTCAAGGACCCGGCCAGCAACGACGCGATGGACGAATGGGCCGATCTGGCAGGCATGTGCCGCCGCACCTTCACCCGCATGTTCCGCCGCGAGACGGGGATGAGCTTTGCCTGCTGGCGGCAAAATGTGCGGCTGATGGAGGCGGTGTCGCGCCTGTCGCAGGGCCATTCGGTGACCACCGTCGCCTTCGATGTCGGCTACAACAGTCCGAGTGCGTTCACCGCCATGTTCCGCCGCACGTTCGGCGTGGCGCCGACGGTTTATCTGTCGGCCGGCGAGGAGCAGCAGCAGCAGAAGCAGCCGGTGGCGGCGCTCGGTTGAACTGCGCCGACGCCGCTCACCGCGCGTCGAACATTCGCATCCAAGCCAGGAGTTCGTGTGCGCCTTCGCGTTCGAGCGCGGCGGTGATGTCGCCGAACACGTCCTCGCGCTCGTCCTGGCCCAGCTTGAACGTCGCCTGCACCTGCAGCACGCGGGCGCGGAAGCCGACGATGCCGCGCGACAGCGACGCGTAACGGGGACCCATCTCCGTGTGGTTCCAGCCCTTCGGCCGGCCGCGTTCCATGGTGCCGATCAGATCGGCGAGCAGCGCTTCGATCTCGTCCGGCGCGTCGAACAGCGTGATTTCGGTCAGGAACTGCGCGCTGGCATAGTTCCAGGTCGGCGCCTGCGTGCGGTCCTGCATCCAGGAGGGCGAGATATAGGCTTGCGCGCCGAGGAACAGCAGCAGCGCCTGCGGCTGCGCGCGCAACATCTCGACCTGCGGATTGCGGCGCGCGAAATGGCCGAGCAACTCGACGATGCGGCCCTCGGCGTCAACCACCGGCCGCAGTGGCAGGGGTGTCGCTTGCAGGTTGGCGTCGCCGCGCGCCACGACCCAGGCGAGCGGCTGGGTCTCGACCAGGCGCAGAATATCGGCGTGGCTGCGCGGGGCGAAGGGTGAGGTGCTCATTGTCCGGCCTCGCGCCCGACCAGCGCACGGCGCGCGCCGTACAGCAGATAGACCAGCGCACCGGCAACGAGATAGCAGCCGAGGATCAGCGCCGGCACAGGATGGCCGTTGAGCGCCTGGCCGCCGATGTCGAGCACGACCGGCACCATCATCGACCAGCACAGCAGCATCGCGAGCACCGGCACGATGCCGATCCAGATGCCGCCGATGCGCACGCCGCCGAGCGGCACGCGGAACGGGCGCGGCAGGTCGGGCCGCGTCGTGCGCAGCCACATCACGCACAGGCTGACGATCGAGAAAGAGAGCGCCACGCCCAGGCTGACGAGATCGCCCAGCAGCGACAGCGGAAACAGCGCCGCGACCACCGCCGACAGCAGTCCCAGCACCAGTATGCCGCGATGGGGCGTGCGAAAGCGCGGGTGGAGGTCGCGGAAGAGCGGCGGCAGCAGGCGGTCGCGCCCCATCGCAAAGGCGACGCGCGACTGGCCGTAGGCATTGACCAGCAGGACCGAGGCGAGCCCGGTCAGCGCGCCCAGCTTGACCAGCACGGCGAAGCGCGGGCGCTGCATGCGGTCGGCCGCGATCGCGATCGGATCGGGCACGCCCAACTCGCGGAACGGCACGACGCCCGTCAGCACCAGCGCCACCACGATGTAAAGCAGCGTGCAGACGGCGAGCGAACCCAAAATGCCGATCGGTATGTCGCGCTGCGGATTGCGCGTCTCGCAGGCAGCGGTCGAGACGGTTTCGAATCCGACATAGGCGAAGAACAGGATCGAAGCGGCGCGCATCACGCCTTGCCAGCCGAACGCGAAACCGCCTTCATTGGCGGGCACGAAAGGATGCCAGTTGGCGGGGTCGACCGCGCCTGCGCCGACCACGACGAAGGCTGCCAGCACCAGCACTTTGACGATCACCAGCGCGTTGTTCACCGACGCCGACTCGCTGACGCCGCGCATCAGCACGGCGGTGACGACGAGGATGATCGCCGCGGCGAGGACATTGGCACCCATGGCGACGGTGAGTCCGCCGCCATGCACACCGATCGACTGGAACAACGGCGCGGCGAGGACGGCGGGCACGGCGACTCCGAAATCGCCCAGCAGGCTGACCAGATAGCCCGCGAATCCCACTGCCAGCATCGATGCGGCCAAGCCGTATTCGAACATCAGCAGCCAGCCGATGCTCCAGGCGAAAACCTCGCCCACCGCAGCGTAGCAATAGGAATAGGCCGAACCCGACACCGGCATCGCCGACGCCAGCTCGGCATAGCAGAGGGCGGTGAGCGCGCAGGCGGCGCCGGCGACGATGAAGGAGAGGATGACCGCGGGCCCGGCGAAATTCGCCGCCGCGTTTCCGGTCATCACGTAGATGCCGGCGCCCAAAATACAGCCGATTCCGAGGAACAGTACATGCAGCGGCCCCAGGCTGCGACGGAGACCGTGACCGACTGCCTCGGCCTGCAGTTGTTCGATTGATTTTCGGAGCAGCAGATGCTTCACGCGGTGTCTCCCGACGATGCGGAAGGAGTAGGCGAGGCGCGGTGCGCGCCGCGCGCGCGGCCGGGTCAACGAGTCGTTCGAGCGGGCCGGCGGTACCGGCGGACGATGCCGGGTGGCCTGATCACGATGAAATCCGTCCCTCGCGGGAAAGCGCGGACCGCGCTGCACAACCAAGCTTCCCGGAACACCGGCCGTGAGAGTCGGCGGGCGAGCGGGGAATCATATGACGAGGGATCACATGTCTTTTGCGCGTTACGCGGTGCCGCCGTGCCGTCCGGGCGCCGCGGTCCGGGCCGGCGCCCTGTTCCTGTTGCTCGCGACGGTTGCGCCGGGCGCGCTGGCGCAGGAAACGGCGGCCGACGAGCTGGAGCAGGTCGTGGTCACCGCGCCGCGCTATGTCGCGACGCGCAACCTCACCGGCACCAAGATCGACACGCCGCTGGTCGAAACGCCGCAATCGATCTCGGTGATCAATCGCGACCAGATCGACCTGCTGAACTGGCAGAGCCTGCAGCAGGTGGTGCGCTATACGGCCGGCGCGGTCGGCGAGAATTACGGCCCCGACGAGCGCTATGACTGGCTGACCGTGCGCGGCTTCTATCCGGTGCAGTATGTCGACGGGCTGCAGGCGCCGGTCGGCTCGGTCACCAATGTCGGGCTTGACCTCTACGGTTCGGACTCGGTCGAGGTGCTCAAGGGCCCGTCCTCGGTGCTGTACGGTCAGACGCCGCCCGGCGGCATCGTCAACATGACCAGCCGGCGGCCGCAGCGCTATTTCGGCGGCGAGGTCGGCGCGCAGTTCGGCAGCTTCAATCAGAAGCAGCTCAACGGCGACATTTATGGTCCGGTCAACGACTATTTGAGCGTCCGGCTCACCGCGTTGCTGCGCGACCATCACACCCAGACCGACGGCGTGCGCTCGCGCCGCGACTTCGTGGCGCCGGCGGGCACGATCAACATCACGCCCGACACGCAGATCACGCTGCTGTCCTACTACCAGTACGACAAGATCAACGGCGACGGCGGCGGCTTCCTGCCGGCGCAGGGGACGCAGCTGTTCAACCCGAACGGCAAGCTGTCGGTCGGCTTCAATGCGGGCGAGCCTGGTTATAATTTCTATAAGCGCGACCAGTATGGCGTCGGCTACGATTTCAGCCATCGTTTCAGCGACGCGCTGACTCTGCGGCAGAACCTGAAATACTTCTCGTCCGACGCGAGCACGCGGCAGATCTACGGCGCCGGCCTGCAGCCCGATCTGCGCACGCTGAACCGATACAGCTGGGCCTTCGACGAGAAGGTGGCGTCGTTGAACGTCGACACGCGCCTCGAATCGCATCTGCAGACCGGCGCGCTGTCGCATGCCATTGTCGGCGGCGTCGATTTCCGCCGCGTGACCAACAGCACCGACACCGGCTTCGCCTTCGGTCCGACGCTCGACATCTTCCATCCGGTCTACGGCGCACGCATCGCGCCGATCACGACCTCGCCCTATCTGCGCCAGAACCAGAAGCAGACCGGCCTCTACGCGCAGGACCAGATCAAGTTCGGCGGCTTCATCCTGACCGCCGGCGTGCGCCAGGATTGGGTCGACACGACCAATTTCGGCAAGCCGAGCAGCGACGACCAGTTCACCTATCGCGTCGCGCTGTCCTATCTGTTCCCGAACGGCATCGCGCCCTACGTGGTGCATGCCACGTCGTTCATGCCGACCCCGGGCGCCGACTTCAGCGGCACCCCGTTCAAGCCGACCACCGGCCGCCAGACCGAAATCGGCGTGAAATACGATCCCGGCGAGCTGGCCAAAGGCGTCAAGGCGTTCGCGGCGATTGCGGCCTACAAGCTGCGCCAGACCAACGTGCTGACCAACGACCCCAATCCGTCGCACCTGTTCTTCAACGTGCAGGCGGGCGAGGTCGAGGTCCAAGGCTTCGAAGCCGAACTGAATGCGCGTTTCTACGAGCAGTTCAGCCTCAACGCCTCGTACACCTACACCGATCCGACCGTGACCAAGTCGAACGGCCCGGATCTCGACAAGCGCCTGCCGGCGGTCGCCAAGCACAAATTCGCACTGTTCGGCGACTATACGATTCAGCGCGGACCGCTGGCCGGTCTCGGCTTCGGCCTGGGCGGCCGATACCTGACCTCGACGTACGGCGATCCCGCCAATCAGTGGAAGAGCGGGCCGGTGCTGCTGTTCGACGGCATCATCCACTATGATTTCGACAACTGGCGCCTGGCGCTCAACGGCAACAACCTGTTTGACAAGACCTACGTCCAGCGCTGCAGCTCGATGGACCAGTGCTTCTACGCACAGCGCGGTTATTACACGGCGTCACTGACCCGCAAGTTCTGATCTCTTCAGGAGGCGCGGCAGCGGTGCCGCGCCTCTTGCGGTGACACGACATGCAACTTCGCCCGATCTTCGCTCTCGTCCTCATCGCGTTGGCCGGCACGGCCGCCGCGCGCGACGAGGGGCCTCGTCCGCGCCGCGAGAAGATTACGCTGCCCTTCACGGCGGATCCGTATCCCAGCACCTATCGCCCCTTGCCGGGCACGGACACGGTGATCACGGGCGCGACCTTGTTCGACGGCAAGGGCGGACGGCTCGACGACGCGTCGATCCGGCTGCGCGACGGCAAGATCGTCGCAGTCGGGCCGGCCTCGAACGTCACGCTGCCGCCGGGCGTCACGGTGATCGACGCGCATGGACGCTATGTCACGCCGGGCATCATCGACATCCACTCGCATGACGGCACCTATGTCGCCCCGCTGACCTCGACCGACGCCAAGACCGGCGACGTCACCGAAGAAAGCGATCCGAACACGGCGAATGTCTGGGTCGAACATGCGGTGCAGCCGCAAGACCCGTCCTTTTCGCGCGCACTCGCGGCCGGTGTCACCACGATCCAGGTGTTGCCGGGGTCGGGTAATCTGTTCGGCGGCCGCAGCGTGATCCTGAAGCCGGTGTCGGCGGTGACGGTGCAGGCGATGAAGTTTCCCGGCGCGCCGGTTGGTCTCAAGATGGCGTGCGGCGACAATCCCAAGAACGCGGGAAAATTCCCGACCAGCCGGATGGGCGAGGTGGCGGGCATGCGCGAAGCCTTCATCAAGGCCGACGCCTACCGCACCAAGTGGGAACACGCAGCGCGGGACGGCAAGGAGCCGCCCGAACGCGATCTCAAGCTCGACACGCTCGCGGGCGTGCTTCGCGGCGAGATCCGCGTCCATATCCATTGCTACCGCTCGGCTGATCTCGCAGTGATGCTCGACCTCGCGGGTGAGTTCGGCTATCGCGTCGCCGCCTTCCATCACGCCGCCGAAGCTTACAAGGTCGCCGACCTGTTGCGCGCGCGCGGCACCTGCGCCGCGGTCTGGTCGGATTGGTGGGGCTGGAAGATGGAGGCGAATGACGCGATCCGCGCCGGCGCCGCGCTGCTCGAAGCGGCAGGCGTGTGCGTCACCATGCATTCCGATTCGCCGATCCTGGGTCAGCGCCTGAACCTCGAAGCGGCCAAGGCGATGGCCGCCGGGCGCCGCGCCGGAATCGACATCGCGCCCGAGCGCGCGATGCGCTGGTTGAGCAGCAATCCGGCCAAGGCGATGGGGCTCGACGACCGTATCGGTACGCTCGAAGCCGGCAAGAACGCCGACGTCGTGATCTGGTCGGGCGACCCGTTCAGCGTCTACAGCAAGGCCGATCAGGTCTATATCGACGGCGCGCTGGTATTCGACCGCAACGATCCCAGACGCCAGCCCACGCCCGATTTCGAAGTGGGGCAGCCGGCTCGCGAGGCGCTGCAGTGATGCGCACCGTCTTCGCGGTCGTACTGACGTGCGTGTTCGCAGGACTCGCGCAGGCCGCCGACAAACCGGTCGCGATCGTCGGCGCGACGGCTTATCCGCTCACCGAAAGCGCCGCCAAGATCGACAACGCGACCATCGTGCTGCGCGACGGACGTGTCGAATCGGTGCAGGCGGGCGGCGCGGTGCCGGAAGATGCCGAGCGCATCGATGCCAAGGGGGCGATCGTCACGCCGGGGCTGGTGAGCGCGGCGACGCAGCTCGGCACCGTCGAGATGCTCTCGGCCGAAGAGACGGTCGACCGCCAGGTCAAAACCGGTCCGCTCGGCGCCGCCTTCGACGTGCAATACGCGCTCAACCCGAATTCGGTGCTGCTGCGTCACGCCCGCGCCGACGGTGTGACGCGCGCGTTGAGTTTTCCGGCCGGTACCGGCAACGCGCCCTTCGCCGGGCAGGCTGCACTGCTTCGGCTGGGTGACGGGCCCGACCTGCTCGACCGCGCCAAGGCGGCGATGTTCGTCCAGGCAGGCGGCGCGTACGCGAAAGAGGCGGGCGGCTCGCGCAGCGCGCAATGGATCCTTCTGCGCAGCGCATTGGACGAGGCCAAGCAGTACCGCACCTACCCGAGACCGGGACCGGCGCGCGACCAGCTGCTCAACCATCTCGACGCCGACGCGCTGCAACCGGTGCTCGAGGGCAAGATGCCGCTCGCGGTGATGGCGCAGCGCGAATCCGACATTCGCGAGGCGGTGAAGCTCGGCGAGGCCTATGGCCTGCATGTCGTCGTGATCGGGGGCGCCGAGGCCTGGCGTGCCGCCGACCTGCTGGCCGCGCGCAACGTGCCGGTGATCGTCGATCCGACGGCAAATCTGCCGATGAGTTTCGACGAGATCGGCGCACGGCCCGACAACGCGGCGCTTCTGCAGCGCGCCGGCGTGCGCATCGCCTTTTATGTGCCCGGCAACACGTTGATGCTGAGCTACAACGTGGGCAGCGCGATGCGCGAGGCTGCCGGACTCGCCGTCGCCAACGGTCTTCCCTATGTCGAGGCGCTGCGCGCACTGACCCGAAATCCGGCCACGATCTGGGGTCAGCAGGAGCGCTACGGCACGTTGGCCCCGGGACGCGAAGCCGACCTGGTGGTGTGGGACGGCGATCCGCTGGAGCCGGGCAGCGCGCCGCTGCAGGTCTTCGTGCAAGGCAAGCGCGTGAACCTGGCGACGCGACAGGACGCGTTGCGCGATCGCTATCGCGCGCGCCCCGACGCCGTATTGCCGCCGGGCTATCGCTGACATGCGCAAGGTCGCGGCTTCGCTCGCGCTCTTTCTCGCCTGCAGCGCAGCGGCGCACGAGTTGCCGCTGCTGGGCGCCGGGCCGCAGCCAGGCACGCCCGCACGTTTTCAGGCGCCGGGCGGCACGCTGCCGATGCAGCCGGGGCGCAAGATCGAGTTCGACACCGACGAGGGCACGTGGCTGTCGCTCGATCTGTCGCCCGACGGACGCACGCTGCTCTTCGACATGCTCGGCGATCTATGGGCGATCGATCCGACGGGCGGGACCGCGCGCGCGATCACCACCGGCATGGGATTCGACACGCAGCCGGTCTTCGCGCCTGACGGCGCGCGCATCGCTTTCGTCAGCGATCGTTCGGGCAACGAGAACCTATGGGTGGCGCGCGCCGACGGCGGCGAGCCGCGCCAGATCTCGTTCCTCGACGACAATACCGTGTTCGTTTCGCCGGCCTGGAGCCATGACGGGCGCTTCCTCTACGTCTCGCGGTACAAGCCCGACCTGCAAGCGTTCGAGCTGTGGAAATACGCCGCCGACGGCAGCGGCGAGCCCGCGCTGGTGGTGCGCTCGAAAGCCGCCGCCGACACGCCGCACGAGGCACGGGTCAGCGCGCTCGGCGCGGTCGAGTCCCCAGACGGGCGTTACCTCTACTACGCGCGGCGCACCGGAACGATCTTCAAAGAGGACGTGACGCTGCCGCTGTGGGACGTGCGCCGGCGCGATTTGAGCGACGGCAGCGAAGAAGTGGTCGCGACGCATCACGGCAGCGCGATGCGTCCGGTCCTGTCCCCCGATGGGCGCGCGCTGGCCTATGCCGCTCGCAGCGACGGGCAAACCGGGATTCGGTTGCGCGACCTCGCCACCGGGCAGGATCGCTGGCTGGTCTATCCGATCCAGCACGACGACCAGGAAGGCACCGCGTCGCGCGATCTGGTGCCGCGCTACGTGTTCACGCGCGACGGCAGCGCGCTGCTGCTCGCCTATGACCGCAAGATCCATCGCGTCGACATTGCCAGCGGACAGGACAGCATGGTGCCGTTCCGCGCCCATGTCGCGCTCGACGCGGGCCCATCGCTGCGTCGGCAGATCCGTGACGAAACGGGGCCGGTGCGGGCGCGCGTGATCCAGGCGCCGGTGCAGTCACCCGATGGAACGCAGCTCGCATTCGCCGCACTGGCGCGTCTGTATCTGATGCCGCTCGACGGCAGCGGCACGGTGCGGCGGCTGACGCGCAGCGACGATCCCGAGTTCCAGCCCGCCTGGTCGCCGGACGGGCGCGCGCTCACCTACGTGACCTGGCGTGCACGCGGCGGCGGGCAGGTGTGGATCGCGGCCGCCGACGGCGCCACGCCGCCGCGCGCGATCTCAAACGTGCCCGAGTCCTTCTACAGCAATCCCGTCTTTGCGCCCGACGGGCGCAGCGTGCTGGCGCTGCGCTCGAGCAACTATGCGCGCATGCATCAGTATATGGAGCTTGGCCAGATCCGGCAGGCCGAGCTGGTGCGCCTGCCGCTCGATGGCGGCGAGCCGCAGATGATCGCGCGCGGCCAGATCGGCGGCGAGCCGCATTTCACCGCCGAGGCGAACGCTGTCTTCATCAATTTCGCCGACGGGCTGCATCGGGTCGCGCTGGACGGATCGGGCAACACACGAATCGTCACGGTGAAAGGGCCCGGCTGGTACTTCCAGGAAGGCTCCGCGCTCGCCGACGATGTGCGCATCAGTCCCGACGGCAGATACGTGCTGGCCCAGATCGCGCAGCAGCTGCATCTGCTCGCGATGCCGGCGGGCGGCGACATGAGCGCGGCGATCGAGCTGCAGCAACCGTCGGTGCCGCATCGCAAGCTCACCAGCGTCGGTGCCGATTTCTTCGCCTGGTCGGCGGATGGGCGCAGCATCACCTGGTCGGTCGGCTCCACCTTCTTCCGGCGCAGGCTGGATTCGATCGCGCTCGACCCGCCCGACATCGAGCCGGCCGGCGGCGATCGCCCGGCGCCGGGACAAGGCACCGTGGAGGCGTTCCAGGCGGTGGTCGAAGTCCCGCGCGACGTGCCGCGCGGCGCGGTGGTGCTGCGCGGCGGAACCGCCATCACCATGCGTGGCGACGCGGTGATCGCGGATGCGGACATCGTGGTGGTCGACAACCGCATTACTGCGGTCGGCAAGCGCGGCAGTGTTCCGGTGCCGGCCGGCGCCGCCATCCGCAACATCGCGGGCAAATATGTCGTGCCCGGCTTCATCGACACGCATGCGCATTGGGCGCAGGTCCGGCGCGGCGTACTGGACGTGCAGAATTGGGGCTTCGCGACCAATCTCGCATATGGCGTCACGTCGGGCATCGACGTGTCGTCGCTCAGCATCGACGTGTTCAGCTACCAGGACATGATCGACGCCGGAATGATGCCGGGGCTGCGCACCTTCTCGACCGGACCCGCCATCTTCTCGTTCAACGACTTTCGCTCGCAGCAGGAGGCGGTCGACGTCCTGACGCGCTACCGCGTCCATTATCGCACCGAAAATCTCAAAGAGTACCGCACCGGCAATCGTCGCGTGCGCCAGTTCGTGGCGATGGCAGCGTCCGAGGTCGG
This sequence comes from Rhodospirillales bacterium, assembly GCA_028291365.1. Taxonomy (GTDB): domain Bacteria; phylum Pseudomonadota; class Alphaproteobacteria; order BOG-932; family Roseiterribacteraceae; genus Roseiterribacter. The sequence goes on along the minus strand of JAQGIE010000163.1, from coordinate 4,700 downwards.
CTTGATGCCCACCTCGGAAGGCGCGCTCGACATGAAGCTCGACCTGAACCAGGTCATTGACGGCTTCTCGAACGAACATGCGCTGACCGCTTATCCGCTCGGACGCGACGTCATCGAGCTCTTCGCCCGCACCCGCGCCAGCTACACGATGACGCTGCAGCTCTCGAGCGGCAGCCCGCCCGGACAAAATTACTTCGCGGCGCGCATGCCGCCGCGCGGCGATGCCAAGGCCGAGCGGTTCTTCCCGCATTTCTTTCTCGAACAGAAATGGACGCGGAAGGCCTGGTACGATCCCGGCGAATACCGGTTCGGCCGCGTCGCTGAAGGCGGGGCTGCGATCCAGCGCGCCGGCGGCCTGTTGGGCGTGGGCAGCCACAGCGAGATCGAAGGGCTCGGCTTTCATTGGGAGATGCAGGCCTATGCGATGGGCGGCATGACCCCGGCCGAAGTGTTGCACGCGGCCACGATCGGCTCGGCCGAAACGATCGGCCGCCGCGACGAGCTGGGTAGTCTCGAACCGGGCAAGTTCGCCGATCTCGTGGTCCTCGATCGCAATCCGCTCGACAAGATCGAGAACACGCTCGCCATCGCGCAGGTGATGAAGAACGGGCGGATTTACGACGGCGCCACGCTCGACGAGCTGTGGCCACGCCAGAAGAAACTTGAACCGTTGTGGTTCTGGGACGACCGCCCGCCGATCAGGGCGAACCAGGGGAGAGAGTGATGATGCGCCGATTTTGAGTGACGGCCTGCCTGTGCCTGCTGCTGTCCATACAAGCCGCGGCGCAGACGGCGCCGGCCGTTGCCGAGCCGCCGCAGAAGCTGATCGAGATTTACCGGATCGCTCCCGGCCAGCACGAAGCCTTCCTGCAGATGATCGCGATGTATGACGAGGCCAATCGCCTCGCCGGCCTGCCGCCGCGCGAACTCTACGTCCATCAGGACGGCGCGAGCTGGGACTTCCTGCTGATCCAGCCGGCCGAAACGCCGCCGGAAAAGAAAGACGCGCTCGCCGCCGCGTTGAAGAAGGTGATGGGCAACAAGAAGCATTTCTTCGAGTTCCGCAAATTCATCGCTGAACATACCGACACCTTTGCCAGCGGCCCGCAGAGCGCCGCCGAGTTTCTGGCGCGGATGAAGCAGTGAAGCGGGCGGCAATTGCCGCAGCGCTGCTCGTGCTGTTCGCGGCGGCATCGGCCGATGCCGCCGAGCGCGCGTACCGGCTGGTGCAGACATTGAAGCTCGGCGGTGCGCCGCGCTGGGATTATCTCGCCGTCGACGCCGGCGCGCGCCGTCTCTATCTCGCGCAGGCAGACCAGGTCGCGGTGATTGATCTCGCGGCCCGCCGCGTTACCGGTCGCGTCACCGGACTGGCGGGAGCGCACGGCATCGCGATCGTGCCCGCGCTGGGGCGTGGCTTCGTCGCCAACGGCGACCGCAACACGCTGTCGGTCTTCGCGCTCGACGAGCTGCGCCTGATCGACGAGGCGCCGGTCGGCGCCGCTCCCGACGGTGTCGTCTATGATTCCGCCACCGGACGCGTGTTCGTCTTCAACGGCGAGGACAAGAGCGCCAGCGTGCTGGACGCGCATTCGCTGCAACCGGTCGGCACGATCGCGCTGGGCGGTACACCGGAATTCGCGGTCGCCGACGGCAGGGGCGCGCTGTTCGTCAATATTGAAGAGTCAGCCGAGCTGGTGCGGATCGATACGCGCAGCGCGACGGTTGCTGCGCGCAGCAAGATCGAGGGTTGCGACGAGCCGCACGGGCTGGCGCTCGATCCGGCACGGCGCCGTCTCTACAGCAGTTGCGCCAATCGCGTGCTCGCGGTGCTCGATGCCGATAGCGGCCGCACGCTCGGGCGCATCGCGATCGGTAGCGGCAGCGACGCGGTCGTGTACGACCAGCGGCGCGACCTGGTGCACGTGTCAAACGGCGAAGGCTTCGTTTCGGTCATCGACGCGGCGAGCCGGCGCGTGCTGGACCAAGTGCAGACGCGCGTCACCGGACGCACGATGGCGATCGACCCGGCCGACGGCGCCTTGCTGGTGCCGGCGGTGGATCTCGAAATCGATTGGACGGCGCGAACGGCTCGGTTCGCGCCGGATGGGCTCAAGCTCTATCGCTTCGAGCGCACTGGCCGCTGAGGACCAGCAGGGCGGGCGCCGCCGTGCGCCCGTTACGCCACGTCACGGAAAAAGGGCTCGACCTTGCCGGTCAGCTTGATGGTCATGGGATTGCCCTTGCGATCTTTGGCGGTGCCCGCGACCAGCCGTACCCAGCCCTCGCTGACGCAATATTCTTCGACGTTGGTCTTTTCGACCCCGTTGAAGATCACGCCGACGCCGCGCGCGAGCAGCGCTTCGTCGAAATAGGGGCTGCCGGGCGAAGCGCAGAGACGATCGGGCGGGGTGTCGGTCATGGGCCGCATTGATAGCGGCGAGGCCGGCCGCTGCCAATCCGAAGCAGCGGCCGGCCCAGTCCTCAGAACTTCTTCGTCACCCCCGCGAAGATGGCGCGCCGCACGCCATACTGCGCCTGACCCACGCCGATGCCGCTGCCGTCGCGGATCTGGTAGACGCGGTCGGTGAGGTTCAGCACGTCGAACCGTGCCGACCAGCCGTTGGCGCCAAGTGCGGTGAAGTCCTGGCTGACGCCCAAATTCATCGTCAGGTACGGCGTCACATGCTGGGTCGAGGCGAAGCCTTTCGACAGGCCGGTCTGGTACAGACCGTCGAGCGCGACCGTCGTGCCGGTGTCGAATGCGTACGACGTGCCCGCCGAGGCGGTGTAACGCTGGTCGTGGTCCAGCTTGACCCAGTTGTTCTGAATATAGGCGAGCTCCTCGGGGTCGATGCCGAACTGGCTCGAGATGATGTCGATGCCGCTGGCGCGCATCCACGTCGCATTGGCATAGGCCGAGAACCCGCCGCGCCGATACGCAGCCGAGAACTCGACGCCGTAGACATGGCCTTCGCGGAAATTGATCGGCGTCAGGATCAGCGCCTGGCCGAACTGTCCTTCGTCCTGCAGGTTGCGCGACTTTTTGATGTAGCCGTCGAGGCCGAGCTGCAATCCCGGCAGGAGCTGGTGGCTGACGCCGACGTCGTAATAGTCGGCACGTTCCGAGCGCACCGGGTCGTTCTGGGTCACAGCGGGCGCGTTGGTCGTACCGGCAAACGCCGCCAGCGACGAGTTGCCCACCAGCTCCAGCGCCGGCGGAATGAAGAAGCGCGAATAGCCGGCATGGACCGTCGTCTTGTCGGTCAGCTTGTAGACCGCCGAGATGCGCGGCTCAACCGAGCTCTCGTTGACATACGCATTGACCAGGTCGTAGCGCAGGCCGGCATTGATCGTCAGCCGGTCGGTCACCTTCCATTCGTCCTGCAGGTAGGCGCCGTAGAGATACCCCGTGCGCGCCGATTTGTTGGCGATCGTGCGCGGCTGGTCGGAAAGCTGCGTACCGTCATCGGCGACGTCGAACACCGCCACGCTGGCCTTGCTGATGCCGCGCTCACCCTGGGTGAACAGGCCGCCGCGCAGCGTGTGCTGGTCGTTGATGCGATAGGAAGCATCGGCCTGCAAACCGCCGGCGAAGCTCGAGCGTTTCACGTCAGCGGCAACGCCCGAGAACATCAGGTCGCCGACCGGATCGGGCGCGAAGCGGACCTGGCTGTAGCGAAGAAAGGGCGCGATCTGCCAATCGAGCCGCCCGCTCGAACCCTGCAGCGCCACAATGGCGTAGCTGTTGCTCTCGCGCTGGCGTTCGTTCAGCTGCGCGGAGTCAAACGTGGTGCGCCCGTTGAGCGTGAAAGCGGGCTGCTGACCCGGCGTGTTGGGGATTTCGAAGCGGCTGGTCGAGCTGCCCGCGATCAGGCTGACACGCGTGTCGCTGTTGAGCACTTTTGACAGGTAGACGAAGCCGCGGGCTTGCGAGGTCGAATCGTGCAGCACGTCGCGGCCCGGCGTCGGCGCGTCGAGGCCGCGGTCGCTGGTGAAATAGCTGCCCGATGCGAAATAGCTCCAGCCTCCCGACGAGCCGCCGATCTCGGCGCTCGGTTTGATCGTGCCGTTGCTGCCGCCATAGAGGCTGACCGAGCCGCCATTGTCGCGCGCGCCGTCCTTGGTTTCGATCTCGATCACGCCGGCGGTGCGATAGCCGTACTGCGCCGGCAAGGCGCCGGTCAGCAGCTCGACCTTGTTGGCAAAACGCGTCTCGAACGTGTCGCCGAACCCGCCGACGCCTTCCGGGATCAGAATGCCGTTGAGACGGTATTGCAGATCGGCATGGTCGCCGCGGATATGGATGCCGCCGTTGCCTTCCTGCACCACGCCGGGCGCCTGCAGCAGCAGCCGGTTGAAGCTGCGGTCGGGGCCTTGCGGCTGCGTGTCGATCGCGGTGCGATCGAACACGTACTGGCTGGCGCCGGTACGCGGGCTGAGCCCGTTGCGGGCCTCGTCGAGACGGCGAGCGGTGACAGTGATCTCTTCGGTATCGGGGGCTTGCTGGGCGTACGCCGGAAACGCGGCGAGCGCGAGTGCGGCCGCCGACGCGTGTATCGCGGCGGCGCGGGTGACAATGCGAACCATGCTGACTGACTCCAATCGGTCGATGCGTCCCGGCAGCGGCGCTCGGCCCGGCTGCGGACGCAGAGAAATGTGCGAAGCGGACACGGGTCAGACGGGCGGCGCTTGCGACC
>JAQGIE010000156.1 GCA_028291365.1 Rhodospirillales bacterium | reverse complement strand
CGGGCACCCGGATCGGCGCTGATGGGGCGATCAATTCGGGACGGCCGACCACGGTTGCCTGCAGGCGACCGCCGGAAACTTCTTCGACGCGAATGTCGGCTCCGAAATGCCGCAGCATGCGTTCGGTGTGATCGCGCGTCGGTTCGCGCTCGATCACGCTGGTGGCGCCCGGCGCATTCAAGCCCGCCAGCAGCACCGCCGATTTCACCTGGGCCGACGCGACCGGCAGCTCGTAGACCAGCGGCACCGGCAGCACCGCGCCTTCGACGGTGAGCGGCAGCTTGTTGCCGTCGCGTGCGGTGAATTTGGCGCCCATACGCGACAGCGGCCCGATGACGCGACCCATCGGCCGCTTCACCAGCGAGGCGTCGCCGGTCATGGTCGCGCTCAGCTCGTGCGTCGCCAGCAGCCCCAGCAGCAGGCGCGCGGCGGTGCCGCTATTGCCCATGTCGAGCACCGACTCGGGCGTGGCGAGACCGCCCAGCCCGACCCCGTCGATCTGCCATCGTCCGGGGCTGACCTGCGCCACCCGGGCGCCGAGCAGGCGGCAGGCGGCGGCGGTGGCCAGCACGTCCTCGCCTTCGAGCAGGCCCTCCACCAGCGTGCGGCCGACCGCCACGGCCCCGAGCATGACGGCGCGATGGGAGATCGACTTATCCCCGGCGACGCGGGCAATGCCGGCAAGCGGTCGCGCGCGGGATCCGGTGAGGAGAAGCGGCTTTTGTGTGGACACGGGTCGCCTTCTAACGGCCCTTTCCCTTTTGACAAGGCAGGAGGGTGCGTGGCAAAGGACCCGCCCTCGCAGTTTCTGCCGGGAAATCCCCAGTCGCGAGCTCAGGAGTTACGTCGGTGGTTAAACCGGAATGGGGCATCAAGCGCATCTGCCCAAACTGCGGCACGCGCTATTACGACTTCCGCAAGACGCCGCCCGTCTGCCCGGCTTGCAGCACCGTCTATGATCCCGACGCGCTGCTGAAGTCGCGTCGCGTTCGTTCGGGCTCGGTCGAGGAAGTTCGCAAGCCGGCCAAGGTCGCGGCCGTCGAGGATATCGAAGAGATCGTGCCTGACGTCGAAGACGCCGAGGCAGCCGAGGCCGATACCGACGAAGAGGCCTTGATCGAAGACACCGACGATCTTGACGGTGGCGACCTGTCGACTGAGGTCGAAGTCGAAGAGAACGACGAGGACCGGTAACTCGGCGCCTACGAAACCCTCGATCCCCGCTTCCGCGGGGATGACGTAAAGACTTGAAAGGCGCGGGAGCCACGACTAGGTTCCCGCGCTCGTCGCCCGCGCCCCCAGCGCGCGTGACAAAAAGATGGGGCCATAGCTCAGCTGGGAGAGCGCTTGCATGGCATGCAAGAGGTCGGCGGTTCGATCCCGCCTGGCTCCACCATCCTTCGCCCCTTCGGGGCTTCGGATGGCAAGCCCGTCTCTCACGTGGGCGACGGTTGTCCTCCGAAGCTTAGGCGCTTGTCCTCCGTAGCTTTAGCGAAGGAGGAAAGGAGGGCTGGCTCCGCCAGCGCTGTACCTCTCTCTTTTTATTGAACTGACGCGACGCGCACGGCGCCTTTCTTCCAGCGCGCGGAATGCTCTCTTCCGCTGCAAACCGTCTGGCGCAACCGCGCGCGGCCAACCAAACTGCCGCCATGCGCATCCTCGTCACCGCCGCCTGCGCGGCTTCGCTGTTCGCCTCTGCCGCCTTCGCCGCCGAAGATCCCGCCGCCGTCGCGCGCGACTTCCAGGCGCGTGCATCGAACGGCGGTCTCGCCTTCGAAATCGTCCGCTCGCTGACCACCGAGGTCGGCGGCCGCCTGCTCGGCTCGCCCGGCGATGGCGTCGCGGTCGAATGGGGCGAGCGCAAGCTCAAGGAGCTGGGTTTCGCCAATATCCGCCGCGAGGAAGTGCGCGTGCCGAACGCATGGCGCCGCATTTCCGAACGCGCCGAACTGGTCGGCGTGACGCGCCAGAATTTGCGCATCGCGGCGCTGGGCGACAGCCCGTCGACGCCCGAGAAAGGCTTCGAAGCGGAAGTCGTGCGTTTCCCCTCGCTGGCCGCACTCGAAGCCGCCGCACCCGGTTCGCTGACCGGCAAGATCGCTTTCATCGACACGCATACACGTCGCGCGCGTGACGGCGCCGGCTACGGCGAGGCGGTCGTGGTGCGCAGCCGCGGCGCGCCGCTGGCCGCAGCGCGCGGCGCCGTGGCGGTGGTGATCCGTTCGATCGGCACCGATTCGCACCGCTTTCCGCATGCGGGCCTCGCCTCGTGGGGGCAGGATCACCCGCCGATTCCGATCGGCGCGCTCGGCAATCCCGACGCCGATCAACTGGCGCGCGCGCTCGAGCGCGGTCCCGCGAAACTGTTCCTCGACCTGCGCACCGCGGTGGCGCCGGCGACCAGCTACAACGTGGTCGGCGAAATTCCCGGCGACGGATCGAGCGACGAGATCGTGCTGCTGGGCGCGCATCTCGACAGCTGGGATCTCGGCACCGGTGCCATCGACGACGCCGCCGGCATCGGCATCACCGTGTCGGCCGCGAAGGCGATCGCCGAGCGCGGTGCCAAGCCCAAGCGCACCATCCGCGTCGTCATGTTCGCGGGCGAGGAGATCGGGATCAAAGGCGCCCTCGCCTACGCCGAAGCGCACAAGGCCGAGTTGCCCAAACATGTCGCCGCCATGGAAGCCGATTTCGGTGCCGGCCCGGTCTATCGCGTGACGCCCGACCCCAGTCTCCCGGCTGCGTTGCAGACCAGCCTGCGCAGCGCGCTCGCCGCACTCAAAGTCGAAGCAGGTTCGGCAAAGGCCGAAGTCGGTCCCGATCTGGGTCCGATCCATGCCGGCGGCGTGCCGACGATCGGGCTCGCGCTCGACGGCACCGACTATTTCGACGTGCATCACACCGAGGATGACACGCTCGACAAGGTCGACGCGGTCGCCATTGCGCAGTCGAGCGCGGCGTACGCCACGGCGGCGTGGCTGGCGGCGACGCATCCCGAGCCGCTGAAGCGCGGCACCAGTGGTGAATCGAACTGAGTTCGAACGGACACTGACGGCGGACGCACCCCCGCAAGGCTGGTCGCGTCCGCTCCAGGCGCTGTGGCATGCCGCGCGCGGCGACTGGGAAGCGGCGCACGAGTTGGCGCAAGCCGGCGACGATGCGGCCCATGCCTGGGTCCATGCGCATCTGCACCGGATCGAAGGCGACCTTGCCAACGCCGCTTACTGGTACCGGCAGGCGAAACAACCGGTCGCACACGGCACGTTCGAGGATGAACGCGCCGCGATGGTCGAGGGAATGTAGCCCTCAGCCTTTTCGCTTCTTCCAGAGCGTTTCGAGTTCTTTGATCTTGGCGTCGACCGCGAGCTTGGTCTCGGCTTTGGCGGCGCGTTCGAGCGCGCCCGGCACCAGCCCGAGCTGCGCGCGCAGCTCGGCCAGTTCCTGCGCCATGGTTTCAACCTGCGACGCGAGCGTCGCATTGACCTGACGCAACCGGTCCTGCTCTTCGACCAATCGCGCGATGGCGCCGACCCATTCGACGAAGCGCGCGCCCAGTTCCGGCGTTTCACCGGCGTCAACGATCGGTTCGCTCATGACGCGTGCATCTCCGTCCAGCTTTGCCATTTCGCGCGCGCCTGGCGCGCCTTGTCCAACCACCGCTCGATGCGCGCGCCGGTCGTGCCGATCGCCTCGACATGCGCGCGCAGCACTTCGCCCCAGCGCAGCAGCATCGTGTCGACCAGCGGTTCCAACGCCTCGCCGCGCTGCCCCGCCTCGGCGGTGAGGCCCGCGGCGACGCGCACCGAGGCGCATTCGAGCATCAGCGCCGTGTCGCGTTCGAGCGCGAACAGGCGCGCATGCTGCTCGACGATCCGCGCCAGCTCGTCGCGACGCGCAGCCGGCAGCGGATCCAGGGCACCGCGCACGCGGGCCAGCGCGACCAGCGCTGCCTCGTCGGCGGCGCGGCGCGCGGCAAAGGCATCGCCCAGATCACGCGCCAGGGCCAGCGCGGCTTCGGCGGTCGGTTCGTCCTGAAAACGTTGCCCCAGATGCTGCGCCGCCGCGGCGAAGCGCTGCGTTCGCTCGGCGTCGGCAACGAAGGCGCGCTTGGCGTCGACCACGGCGGCGTCGCGCGCGCGGGGCTCGCGCATCGCGGCGACGAAATGCGCTGCGAGCGCAGCGTTCATCGCCGGTGCTTCGCCGAGCAGCGAAGCCAGGGGCGCTTCAAGCGTCATGGTCGCTCAGCGCGTGGGCGGCGGGGTGGGATCGGTCCAGCTCATGCCGAGCTGGTCGTAGAGGAAGCCCAGCATGTCGGCCTGCTGATCGATCTTCTCGCTCAGCGCGCTGCCGATGCCGTGGCCCGACGTGGCGCTGGTGCGCAGCAGCACCGGCAGGTTCGACTTGGTCGCGGCCTGCATCGCAGCGGTGAATTTGCGCGACTGCATCGGGTTGACGCGGCCGTCATTGGCGCCGGTCATCAGCAGCATGGCGGGATAGTTCGTGCCCGGCTTGATGTGATGATACGGCGAATAGGCGTAGAGCGCCTTGAACTGCGCCGGGTTCTTCACCGAACCGAATTCGGTGACGTTGAACTCGCCGTTGGGGTCGAGTTCGACGCGCAGCATGTCGTAGATGCCGACCGACGACACGACGGCGCGGGCCAGGTCGGGATGCTGCGTCACCGTCGCGCCCATCAGCAATCCGCCGTTCGAGCCGCCCATGATCGCCAGCTTTTCCGGGCGCGTGTAGCCGCGCGCGATCAGATGCTGGGCCGCGGCGTAGAAATCGTCGAACACGTTCTGCTTCTTGAGCAGATTGCCTTCGAGGTGCCATTTCTCGCCGTACTCGGCGCCGCCGCGAATATTGGCGACCGCGTAGACGCCGCCGCCGTCGAGGAACAGGCGCGCGCGTGGGCCGACGAAATACGGTTCCTGGCTCACGCCGTAGCCGCCATAGCCGTACAGCACCGTCGGGTTGGCGCCGTCGAGCTTGGTGCCTTTGCGGCGGACGATGTTGACCGGGATCTTGGTGCCGTCTTTCGACACCGCGAATTCGCGCACCACTTCGGTATCGTCGAACGTCACCGGGCTGGTGACCGCGAGCTTGGTCTCTGCGGCCTTGCCGGTCGCGGCCGACCAGCGCGCGTAGTAGCGCGGGCGCAGGAAGGTCGAAACCGAATAGAGCACGTCGCCGGAGGCCAGCGGCTCGACTTCGTCGACGCCGGCGATTTCAGGCAGCGGCAGCACGCCCTTCGCGACGCCGCCGTGATCGAAGACGCGCACCTGGCTCGGGCCGCCGATGATGTCGTGGACGAACAGACGATCCTTGGTCAGCGTCAGCGAGCGAGCGCCTTCCTTGGTGACGATCGCGACCTGGCTTTCGGGCACGATCACGTTCGCCGACGTCAGCACCGGTTTGTCGAGCGCGAGCTTGATCACCTTGCCCATCGGCGCGCCGCCGCGGCTAATCGCATAGATGAAATTGTCGGCGCCAATCGTTGCCGACACGATTCGATCTTCGAACTTGGCGAAGCGCACGGGTGCGGCGCCCGGCTTCACCAGCCAATGTTCCCACTCGCCGCCGTCGCCCTTCTGCACCGATGCGAGCACGGTCTCGTTGCCGGCGCGATTGTCGAGCAGGATCTCCGCGACGCGCGGCAAACCCTGCTTGCTGCCGAGCACCAGCGCGTCCTTTGTCCAGTCGTCGCCGAGCTTGTGGAAATAAACCTGCTGATAGAAATGGCGGTCGATCTCGGGACGCTCGTCACCCGGGAAGCGCGTGTACCAGAAACCGTTGCCGTCGTGCGTCCACGCGGCGCTGCCGCCGGCGGTGGGGTATTGCACGCCCGGAATCGGCGCTTCGATCTCTTTGCCGGTGGCGACGTCATAGATGTGCAGCGTGCCGTCTTCACTGCCGCCCTGGCTCAGCGACACCGCGACCTTGCTGCCGTCGGGCGACGGCACGAACCAGTCGATGGCGAAGCCGCCTTTGACGTCGAGCGCGTTGGGATCGAGCAGGACGCGGCGGCTGTCGGGATCGGCGTTCTCGTTCAGCGCCACCAGCATCGGCTGCTGCTTGGGCGGATCGTTGAACATCGCGAACACGACGCCGGGTCGCGGATCGAGCCCGTAGAAGGCGCTCGACGTCTGCGTGATCAGTTGCGTCAGCTTGCTCTTGATCCCGGCGCGCGTCGGCAGCGCGTCGAGATAGGAACGCGCGCGCGCATTCTGCGCGTCGCTCCAGGCCTTCACTTTGGGATCGTCGGCGTTTTCCAGCCAGCGATAGGGATCGGTGATCGTCGTTCCCTGGATCGTGTCCTTCACGTCCACGGTCGGGGTCGGCGGCGCGCCCTGGTCGGCAGCGAAAGCCGCAAACGGCACGGCGAGAACCGTGACGAGGGCGAATGCATGAACGGACGGACGACGCATGACCCAACCTCCGGAGACCCCCGCAAAGTAGAGAAGCTGACCTCAGCCTGCTAGAGCGCGCGACGTCCGATCGCGGCCAACTGCGTGCGCGGATCCCACCCAGCCGGGGGTTGTTGCACACCGCGCCATTGCATCCCTTGCGCGATCCATACCGCGCGCCAGCGGTCGTAGCTCCAACGGCGATCGTCATCATCGACGCCGAATTGAAAGCCGCAGCATGGACACAGCTCGAGCGAGCCGTGTCCGCGCGTGTCTCTCGGTGACGAAGTGAGACGGCCGAAGCCGCAAACGGGGCACGTGAAATTCATCGCAGCGAACCGGGCTGGCGGTCGAAATAATGCGGGTCATGCGCGACGAACAAGGTGCGGATGCCGCCGTCGGCGTTGTAGGCGCCGAACAGATGAGTGATCGGATCGTAGGCGCGCAGGGTTCCGTCCCGCGCAACCTTCAACGGGATCTCACCGCGTTCCGCGCGTTCGAGCAGCTGCGCCGCGAGCTTCACATAGGCCTGCGGCGTGCGCGCGCCGACCTCTTCGCCATGGCGAGCGAAGTGATCGGGGAGGCTCGCCGGGCGCGCCCAGTATGCGTCGCTCGCCGCCGCCGGCGTCACCAGCAACAGCAAGACCAGCAGCAAGCCACGCACGCCTTGGGAGCGCATCATTTGGATTTGGCGGCCCGGCGCAGCGGCGGCGCGAGATCGCCTTTGCTGCCGATCGCGATCTTTTCCAGGCCGAGCCAATCGGCCATGGCGCGCAGCTCCGCCACCAGTGCGGGCGCGACCAGGTCGGGATCCGCGCCGTCTTCGCCCCAGGCGCCGTGCACGCGCAGCGTGTCATGGGCGCGATCGGATTTGACGTCGACGCGCGCGACCAGCCGGTCGCGCAACAGGAACGGCAGCACGTAATAGCCGTGCGTGCGCTTGTGCGCCGGCACATAGATCTCGATCCGGTAGCGGAAGCCGAACATGCGTTCGGTGCGCGCGCGTTCCCACACCAGCGGATCGAACGGCGCCAGCAGCGCGGCGCCGTTGACGCGCCGCGGTCGCGCCGCCTGCGGGTCGAGATAGGCCGTGTCGCGCCAGCCTTCGACCGTGACCGGCACCAGTGCGCCGTCCTCGACGAGCTGCGCCACGGCGCGCTTTGAATCGTGCGGCGACAGGCGAAAGTAATCGCGCAGGTCACGTTCGGTCGCGACGCCGAACGCCTGCGACGCGCGCTGCACCAGCATGCGATGTGCGTCTTCTTCGCGCGGCGTCGGCAGGCTGAGGATCGAATCCGGCAGCACGCGCTCGGGCAGATCGTAGACGCGCTCGAAGCCGCGGCGCGTCGCGGTGGTGATTTCGCCGGCCCAGAACAGGAATTCGAGCGCGCGCTTGCTTTCGTCCCAGCCCCACCAGCCGCCTGTGCGCTTGGTCGCGGATTCGAGTTCGCCGGCTGCGATCGGCCCCCGCGCCCGCACTTCGTCGAGCGCGCGCTGCACCAGCTTCTTGTTCTCCAGCCCGAAGCGCGCAAGCCCGCCATACATATCTTCGCCGCGCGACGCGCGCGCCATGCGCCAGCGCAGCAGCGGTTGCAATTCCAGCGGCAGCAGCGAGGCTTCGTGGCCCCAATATTCGAACAGGCTGCGCTCGCGCCTGGCGCCCCAGGCGGCGCGGTCGAGCAGGTCGGTCGGATACGGCCCCAGCCGCGCGAAGAGCGGCAGATAATGCGCCCGCGCGACGACGCTGACCGAGTCGATCTGCAACAATTGCGTGCGCGCCAGCACGCGGGCGAGATGGCGGCGATCGACACGGCCGCTCGGCCTGGCGGTGGCGAGCCCCTGCGCGGCGACCGCGATGCGACGGGCCTCGCTGGCCGAGATCCGGTCGAGAATCGGCGATTCGCTGGGCATTCGGTTACGCATTGTCGGGCGCCGGAGCCTGCTTGCGGCCGTCGTGACGCGCAACCTTGAACCGCTGCGCGGGCGACCATATTTCATGGTCCAGGCGTCGCCTCGTGGAGGGTCGCCTGACGTGTTGCTCGCTCGAGTTCGAGGAGGCACTTTCGATGACGACCCGCCTGTCGCTGCTCAATCACCCGCTGGTGCTGGGCTTTGACCATATCGAGCGCACGCTCGACCGCATCGCCAAATCGGCGACCGATGGCTATCCGCCGTACAATATCGAACAGATCGGCGAAGACCGGCTGCGCATCACGATCGCGGTCGCCGGGTTCGCCGAGCGCGATTTGTCGGTGCAGATCGAGGACAGCCAGCTGGTCGTGCGCGGCAAACAGCAGGACGAGCCGGACCGCGTCTATCTGCATCGCGGCATTGCCGCGCGGCAGTTCCAGCGCAGCTTCGTGCTCGCCGAAGGCATCGAGGTGACAGGCGCGACGCTGGCCGACGGATTGCTACATGTCGATCTGTCGCGGCCCGTGCCCGATAGTCGGGTACGAACCGTCGCGATCCAAAAGGCCGGGTCGCGTGTTGAACAAGGTGCGACGACGATCAACGTGCCCAAAAGCGGACACGGAAGCGAGCGAGCCTCTTAAGAGTCGCGCCCATTCGGGGGGCGGCAGGAGTACCAAAGATGACGGATACGCACACCAGATTGTTGCAGAAGCGGTTCTCGGATCGCGATTGGCTTGCCTTTGGCGTTGACGAGGTCGCTTACGTGCGCCCCCTGTCCGTTGATGGCGAGAAAGTCTACGCCATCCATGGCGCGGACGGCTCGCAGCTTGCCGTCGTGCCGTCGACCGAAATCGCCTGGGCCGCAATGCGGCAGCACGAACTCGAACCCGTCAGCCTGCACTGACCGTCTGTAAAAACGCGAAGGGCGGCCAACTGGCCGCCCTTCGAAGTTCTATGACGTAGATCGCCGCGCGGGGGCCGCCTACAGGCTCTGGCTTCGCCGCGAATTCAGAGGCCGCCTAGGCGGCCGTGCGGTCTTCGACCTGGTTCATCAGCGCGTAGATCGCGTCCGCACCGGTCGAGCCGCGCATTTTCTCGCACAACATGCGGTCGCGCAGCAGGCGCGAGACTTTCGCCAGCGCTTTCAGATGATCGGCGCCGCAATCCGACGGGGCCAACAGCAGGAACACGAGGTCGACCGGCTGTTCGTCGATCGAGTCGAAATCGATCGGACGTTCCAGCCGCGCGAACACGCCGTAGACGCGTTCGAGCTGCGGGATCTTGCCGTGGGGAATCGCGATTCCGTGGCCGATACCGGTCGTGCCGAGCCGCTCGCGCTCGAGCAGCACGTCATAGATGACGGCTTCGTCTTGGCCAGTGAGTTCAGCGGCTTTGCGGGCCAGTTCTTGAAGGACCTGCTTTTTCGAGCCGGCCTTCAAACTCGGAATCACGCAGTCAGGCGTGAGATGGTTCAACAGCATTCGGTCTATGCACCACCTGGTTCAGGCAGCGCGCCCTTTGTTGCTCGTCGGATCGACCCAGCCGACATGCCCGTCCGGGCGCCGGTAGATCATGTTCAGTTCGCCGTGCGCACCGTTTCGGAACAGTAAAGCCGGCAGCTCGCCCAGATCCATCCGCATGACCGCCTCGGCGACGGACATGGTCTCGATACGGGTCTGCATTTCAGCAATTACAACCGGTTCGGTGCCGCCGGCCTCGGCTTCGACATCTTCCCCGTCCGACTCAATTACACGTTCGCGGGCCGGTAGCGAGTCGGGTGCGACCTTGTGGTCAGTCGAGCCGTGGTGCGCCTTCAACCGTCGTTTGTAGCGCCGCAGACGCTTGCCGACCTTGTCCGCGGCGGCGTCGAACGCCGGGTAGATTTCGGTCGCCTCGGCGCCAGCCTGCAGCAGCATGCCGCGGCCGACATGCACCGAGATGTCGGCGCGATAGAGATAGGCGTCTTGGGACAAGACCACGGTCGCTTCGATCGGATTGCTGAAGTATTTTCCAGCAACGCCGCCGAGCTGCTCAGTAACGTAAGCGCGCAATGAGTCGCCTACGTCGAGCTGCTTCCCCTTGATGGTGAGATGCATATGTCCAGCGGTTTCGTCGCTCCAGTCGGCGTAACGCCGAACGGCCTTAAACGTGCCGGCCGAAGCGGTTCGAACATGGCCGCGAGGGTCTGAGGTGTCAAGAATTGCGCCTATCCCCGGCCGCGGCGCTGCCGAGCGGATTTTGGTCATTCGCCTGTCCGCCTTCGGCGACGTCGTGCTCGCCTTTCCGGCCTTCGAAGCGATCCGCCGCCACCATCCCGGCGCCCACATCGTTTTCCTGACCACCGCCCCCTTTGCCGAGCTGGCCCGACGCGCGCCCTGGTTCGACCAGGTCTGGATCGACGAGCGACCGCGCTGGGGCGATCCGCTGGGCTGGCTGCGGCTGCGCCGTCGCCTGCGAGGGGCTGGTTTCGACCGCGTCTACGATTTGCAGACCCAGGGACGCACCAACCTCTATTTCCGGCTCTTCCGGCCCGGCCCGGTCCCGGAATGGTCGGGCATCGCCCCGGGCGCCTCCCACCCGCATCGCGACCCGCAGCGCGAGACGCTCCACGCCAGCGACCTCTATGCCGGCCAGCTCCGCGACGCCGGCATCGCGTCGGTACCGCCGGCAGATCTGGGCTGGCTCGATGCCGGACTTGGCCGTTTCGACCTGCCCGCGCGCTTTGCGCTGCTGGTGCCGGGCGCGGCGCCGCACCGGCCCGACAAGCGCTGGCCCGCCGAGCGCTATGCCGAAGCCGCGGTTGCGCTCGCCGCCGAAGGGTTGGTGCCGGTGGTGCTGGGCGGGCCGAGTGAGGTCGAGGCGGCGCGAATCATTCGCGCCGCCTGTCCCGGCGCCCGCGACCTGACGACGCAGACCGACCTGTTCGAGCTCGGCGCGCTCGCCCGGCGCGCCGAGCTCGCGATCGGCAACGACACCGGCCCGATGCATCTCATCGCGGCGGCCGGATGCCCGTGTCTGGTCCTTTTCTCGAAAGCGTCGGATCCGGCCCGTGCCGCGCCGCGCGGCAGTTCGGTCACGGTTTTGCGGGTCGACGACCTGCGCGACCTGCCATCCGATCGCGTGCTGGCAGCTCGACCTGCGGCACGCGAAAATGGCGTGAATACAACGCTCGAGTAGTGGGCGCGCGGAGCGCCGGCGAGTATGAGTGTGTCGCCCACGACACGACTTTGGCAGACAATGCGCTCCACCGACCCTCTTCAAAGCCTCCCCTCGCAAACGCCGATGGTGCCAAGAGGGCGCGCGCGGCCGGCATGGCGCGCACCGCGGATGCCGCGCGCCAGCGCCGAACAATCCGGACCCGCCGTCCCTGAAGACGAAGAGTCGGTGTTGAGCTTCGCGCCCAACCTCGAACCCGGGTCGCGGCTGATCGATATCGAGCAGGCGTTCCGCGCCGGGCTCACCCGTGTGCCGGACGGATTCCGCATCGCCTCCCCCGCCGCCTTTGCGACCGTGCTGGGCGTGTCGCCGCTGCGCTGCGCCGACGCGCTGCGGGTGCTGGGCGAAGAAGGCTTGGTGCGCCCCGACGGCGACCGGTTCGTCGTCGTGCGCGCGCGCGAAATCGCATCGCTCCCCGCGCGCTACGCGTCGATCGAAGAACATCTGCTGCCCGGCCGTGCCTACGACCCGTTCGGCCGGCCCAATCAGCGCGATCATCGTCCGCTGGCCCCGGGCCAGACCGCGCTGGATCTGTTTCCCGCCGCCGCCTGGGCCCGGTTCGAGACGCGCACCATCCGCATGCTCGGTTCGGGCGTGCTGCGCGCCGGTGATCCGGTCGGTTTCCGCCCGTTGCGCGAAGCGATCGCGAGCTGGCTCAGCGATCAGCGCGGCGTGCGCGTGAGCGCCGGCGAACTCGTCCTGTTCGGATCGCGCCAGCAGGCGCTCGTGGCGGTGCTCGGCGCCTTCGCCGATATGGGCAATCAGATCTGGCTTGAAGATCCCGCCGACCATGTGCAGCTGCGCGCGCTCGACGCGTTGCGATTGCGCGCGGTTCCGATCGGGCTCGGCCGCGACGGCATCGAACAGGAACTTGCCGAAGAGATGGCACCCGGCGCACGCGGCGCGCTGGTGTCGCCGTCGCTGCATTTCTTCGACGAGACCGGCGTCGCGCACGACGCGATGGACGGGCTCGACCGGTGGGCGCAAGCGCATGACGGTTGGATCGTGGCCGACGAACGCGGCGGCGGCTTCGCGCTCGCCGACGTGAAGAAGCGCCCGCGCAGCGCGCGCACGATCGCGGTCGGCTCGTTCGCGTCGATCGCGTTTCCCGGCTTGCCGATCGCCTGGGCCTGGTGTCCCGACGAGATCCGCGAACACGTGATCGAGCGCCGCTTGGCGATGGACGAGCCGGGCTCGATGCTGATGCAGGCGAGCTTCGCCGACATGATGGCGTCGGGTGCGTTCGGCGAGCATCTGACCCGGCTCAAGAGCGCTGTCGAAGAACGGCTCGCCGCGCTGCGCGACGGGTTGGGTGCGGCGTGGCAAGGACGGTTGCGCAGCAATCCCGCCGGCCTGGTCGCAACGCTGGAACTCGCCTCGTCGGGATCGGACGTGGACGTTGCGCAAGCCGCGCAGGAACAGGGACTCGGCGTTGCCGCCTTGTCGGCGATGACGGCGGGTGCGCGGGTGCAACGTGCGCTCGTCTGCGGCTTTGCCGGCACCAACGCGACGCAGACCTATCGCGCCGCGCAGAAGCTTGCCGAGCTGCTCGACCGCGCCGCGTCCCGGACGCGCTGACGCTTCGCGCCTAGATAAAAAAAGCCGGCAGAGCGAACTCTGCCGGCCAGTCTTTCGAAGGCCCGCGTTTGCACGCGGGCCTTCTTCGTTTCGATTTAGAACTTAATCGTCGCGCCGGCGAAGAACGCACGGCCGATCGGATCATACGCACCGCCGCCACCGGTCGTGACCGGGAACGTCGAGTACGAACCGCCCTGATACGAGCCCTGATACAGGAACGCGTACTGCGGCGGCTTCTTGTCGGCGATGTTGTTGATGCCGCCAAAGAACGTCAGGTTGCGCCAACGGTATTTGGCCGACAGGTCGTGGTACCAGAAGGTCGGGATGTTGTGGAAATCCGCAACTTCGTTCGACGCATTCGGGAACATTTCCGACTCGCCGATGAAGCGGCTCTGCCAGGTGACCGACAGCGCATCCCAATCCCACACGGCACGGAACGTGCCACGGAGACGCGGATAGCCGACGGTACCCGCGCGATACAGCTTCGACGAAAGATCGGCCGGGTTCTGGATGATGATGTTCTCCGGGTTCCACGTGCCGTCAAAGCCGACGGTGAGGTCGCCGTAGTTCTTCAGACCAACGCGATCCAGACCGAACGAGTAGGAAACGCTCGCGTCAACGCCGCGGGTCAGTTCCTTACCGATGTTCTGAACCGTGCCGTTGATGCGGAAGATTTCACCCGAGCCCGCACGACGCGTGATCGTCGAGCACGCCGCCGGCGTACCGGCGTCATAGCAAGCACGAATGAGCGAGTTCGCATCCAGCGACGCCTGACCGTTGGTGATACGAACCCACCAATAGTCAGCCGTGACGGTCAGACCCGGCAAGAACGTCGGCGTCAGGACGACACCGGCGCTGAAGGTCGAACCGATTTCCGGCTTCAGGGCCGGGTTACCACCGGTACGAACCGACGGGTTGCCGAAGTTACGCGCGTCGAAGCCGACCGGCACGCCGTTGGCACGGCAGTTCGCCGCACGGTTCGGGTTGTTGCCGATGTTTTCGATCGAGCACACGTCCGACACGCCGAGGAAGTTGTCGCCAGCCGGCGAGAACAGATCGTCGATGTTCGGAGCGCGGACCGCACGAGCAACGCCGCCGCGGACTTTGACGTCGTCGTTGAGCGCCCAAAGCAAACGCGCGTTCCAAGTGTTGGCCGAACCCGAGGTCGAGTACTTCGAGTAGCGATAGGCGAGGTCGAGATCGACCGCCTTCGCGAACGGCAGGTCGCGGAGCACCGGCACGCCGAGTTCGACGTACGCTTCACGCGAAGTGTACGAACCCGTCGGGCCGACGTTCTGGTTGCCGTAGATGAAGCCCGAACCCTGCTGGGCCAGGTAGTCGGTCGAGTCCGTCGAGTACTCACGGCGCCATTCGACACCAACCGCGAAGCTGAGCGGCGCAACGGTGCCCGAGAACGGCGTGCGGTACTTGAAGATGTCGCCCGTCAGGTTGGCGCCGGCGCTCTCTTGGATGAGCGTGGCGATTTCCTTGGTGGTGGTGTTGGCGTAATCGAACTGCGCCTGCGTCAGCGGACCGACCTTGAACGGATTGATCGGCACGCAGCCCGCGGACCGCGCCGCCGGATCGCGGCAGACGATCTGGCCGGTGGCCGGATCAACCGTCGCATCGATCTGCTGATTGAGGCGTGCGGTCACACGGTCCTTGTTGAGCAGCGTGGTCTGGTTGCGGCCGTAATCGTAATAGGCCTCATACTTCCAGCCGTTCGCGAGATCACCATTCAAGCCGGTGACAGCGCGGAACACCGAATACTCGTAGTGGTATTCGCGCTGGCCGCTCCAGTCGTTGTTCAAACGCGTGAACTGGAACGTGCCTGCACCGGTGATGCCGCCGCTGGCAAGCAGGGCACGGGCGTCGGCGGGCAGATACGGGTTGTCGGCGCGCGCGACCAGCGAACCGGTGCCCGAAATGCCGTCGGTGCCGTTGCCGGTCGGAGCCGTGCCGGTGCCGTTGGTGAACGGCGTCGACTCAGTCGCGCCGCGCGAGTTGGCATACTTCACGTCCGCGAAGAAGTTGACCGTCTTCACGAAGCCGAGGTTTTCGGCCAGCTGATAGTTGATCAGCGTATTCGCAACCGTGCGCGTGTTGGGCACGCGCAGCGTCAGGTACTGCGAAGTCTCAGCACCGTCGCCGCCGATGGAAGCCGCGTCACCGACCGAGGTCGTGTTGGTCGGCGTGCCATTGAGCAGGAAGCCGCGGCTGAACGGGACGATGCCCGAACCATCCGGCTTGATCGCGAACGTG
>JAQGIE010000154.1 GCA_028291365.1 Rhodospirillales bacterium | reverse complement strand
TCAAGGATGCGCCGCGCACGCTCGCCGATCTCAAGGAACGCTACGCGGGCGTCACGTGGGGCCGCGACGACGTCGCGATGGTGATGACGCGCTGGTTCAAGACGCGGCACGAAACGCGGCTGCTGGTCGATCCCGGCAAGCCGGGCACGGCCCGGCTCTGGATCGAGCGCAATATGCAGGACCAGTACAAGGATCCCGGCATGCCGGTGTTCAAGACGGGCGCATTCGGCCGGCCGGTGATGCAGTTCGCAGCCGACGGAAACAGCGTGCTGGTCGCCGGGCTGGGCGCGGCGCGCGACGGCGATCACCCTTATCTGGCGCGGATGGCGCTCGACACCGGCGCGCTGGACATGGTCTGGCGTGCGGAAGATCCCAGCCATCACGAAGTCGTTGCGGGCGTGCTCGACGAGGCCGGCACGCTGCTGCTCACCAACCGCCAGAGCACCACCGAACCGCCGAATTATTTCGTGCGCAAAGTCGGCGCCGGCGGCGACGCGCCGCGCCAGCTCACGCACTTCCCCGATCCGATGCCTGGGTTCGCGGGCGTGGAGAAACAGACCGTCGCGTACAAGCGCGCCGACGGCGTCGCGCTCAGCGGCACGCTCTATCTGCCGGCGGGCTATGAGCCCAAGCGCGACGGACCGCTGCCGATGCTGATGTGGGCCTATCCGACCGAATTCACCGATGCTGCGGTCGCGGGCCAGGTGGTCGACCGCGCCAGGAACCGTTTCACGCGCCCGCAGGGCATGAGCCACCTGTTTCTGGTGACGCAGGGTTATGCCGTGTTCGACGGGCCGAACATGCCGATCATCGGCGCCAACGGCGCCGAGCCCAACGACACCTATATCGAACAGCTCACCGAAGACGCCAAGGCGGCGGTCGAGGCGGTGGTCGGGATGGGCGTCGCCGATCGCGAGCGCATTGCGGTGGGCGGCCACAGCTATGGCGCCTTCATGACCGCGAATCTGCTGGCCCACACCGATCTGTTCCGCGCCGGCATCGCGCGCTCGGGCGCGTACAACCGCACGCTCACGCCGTTCAGCTTCCAGGCCGAGCAGCGCACCTACTGGCAGGCGACCGACACCTACACGAAGATGTCGCCCTTCACCTATGTGCAGAAGATCAAAGCGCCGATCCTGCTGATCCATGGCGGCGCCGACGACAATTCGGGCACCTTCCCGATCCAGAGCGAGCGTTTCTACGCCGCGCTCAAAGGCAATGGCGCGACGGTGCGGTACGTGGTGCTGCCCAACGAGCCGCACGGCTATCGCGGCCGCGAGTCGGTGCTGCACACGCTGTGGGAAATGAACCAGTGGATGGACCGCTACGTGAAGCATGCGAAGCCGCGCACCCAGGCCGCAGCGCCGGGCGGCGACGCCACCATGGCCCCGGCCACACGCTGAACGGCGCGTGATCCGATTCACTTGAATCGGGTCACGCTCGCCAGCTTTTCGGTCAGGCGTTTCACGCCGGTTGACCGGGCCCGACCCGGCCACGAAGCTGCGCCGAATCATGTCAAAGCTTGTTTCAGGCGTTCTCGCGACGCTGCCGCGTTCGACCACCGGACCGGTCGCCATCGTCTTCACGCCCGGCGATCCGGTGCTGCTCTACGACAATGACGACCGGTTGCGCTTCCAGCTCGAGATCATGGCGAACAAGCCGCCCAACATGCTGGTGCAGGCGTCGGGCGATCTGCGCCGCGCCTTGTTGAGCAGTCCGCTGCTCGCCGCATCGGGCGACAGCGAAGTCGTCGTGCTGGCGGCGCGGCAGGTGACGTTGATCGGACCGTCGGACGATATCGACGCCTATCATCTCGGCAAGTCGGTCGCGCTGCGCCACCTCGCCGGCGCTTATGCGCAGACTCGTTCGGACGACGCCGACAGCGTTCGTACCGGCGCGCATCTCAATGAAATCGGCATCGCGCTGGCGCATCATCTGTGGCCCAGCAGCAGCACCGCCGACGCGCGCAGCGAGCGCGTCCGGGAGGGCACCGCCGACACGGCGCAGCGCATGCAGCAATTTGCGGTTCAGATCCGCTCGGCGCCCGACGCGATCGAAGCCGCCGAGCTGCTCGGCCTCGCCGCGTTTCGCACGCTGGTGCAGGCGGCGAGCAAGGACGGCGGCGTGCCGGCGCAGATGCCGCTCACCGGCTTTCTCGATATGGCGTCGCTGCGCAAGGCCGATACCGAGATCCGCGGCCTGTTCAAAACCGATCTCGGCGAGGTGCCGATCGCGATCGCCGCCCCGGCAAGCGCGGTGCTGCAGACGCGCGGCGGCGAAAAACTGACGCTCCAGTGCGAGCCCGGCAGTGCCGGCCGCGTGCGGGTGCTTTCGATCCACTAAGCCGCGCCGGCCGGCAAACGCAGCATTGCGCTGCGGGAATTTTCTTGGCCAGAGACCGAAGATTTTTATCACAGAGAACGCAGAGAACGCGGAGAACACAGAGGGACTGCAACGACCGGTCATTCCGACCTGGCTCGGTTTTTATCGAGACGCGCAAAGCGCGCGTCAGGAGATCAATCGAGGTGAGGCGCATCGCGCCACACGACCGGTACCTCTGTGTTCTCTGCGTTTCTCTGCGGTAAATTCTTTGCGGCCGCCCAGCAAATCGCAACAGACCGAGTCTTGTTCAACAGCCTGCGGCGGCATCAATCCCGAAAGTTCACGAACTGGAGCGGCTGCTCGATCTTGAGGCCGCGCAGCATCGCAATCGCCTCCTGCAGGTCGTCGCGCTTCTTGCCGGTGATGCGCACCTCGTCGCCCTGGATCGAGGCCTGCACTTTCAGCTTCGACTGCTTGACCGCCGTGGTGATCTGCTTGGCGAGTTCCCGGTCGATGCCCTGTTTGATCACGATCTTCTGGCGCACACGGTCGCCCGAGGCGCGTTCCTGCTCCTGGAAGTCGAGCGCCGCGGGATCGAGCTTGCGGCGCACGAAATGCGTCGTCAGCAGCTCGAGCATCTGCTTGGCCTTGGGCGGGTCGTCGGCGTGCAAGGTCAGCACCGACTCCTCGCGCTCGAACTTGCAGTCGGCGCCCTTGAAGTCGAATCGCGTGCCGATCTCGCGCGAGAT
>JAQGIE010000131.1 GCA_028291365.1 Rhodospirillales bacterium | reverse complement strand
CCGCCTCGCCCGCGATTCGCGCCGTCCGGGCATCCGGGCGGACGACCGCTTTTGCCGGTGCGCGCCGCTGGCGTCCGGTCGCGCTGGCCGCCAGCCTCGCTGCGGTCGCGTTTATCGCGGCTGAGCTTCACACGCCCGATTCCTATCGAACCGGAGTCGGCGAGCAGCGCACCGTGTCGTTGCCCGACGGCAGCGAAGTGGTGCTCGACACGGATACGTCGTTGCGTGTGGTCTTCTCCGAAGGCGCGCGCCGGGTCGAACTGGCACAAGGGCAGGCGCTGTTCCAGGTCGCCAAGGACGCGTCACGCCCCTTCACGGTGGTCGCGGGCGTCGGCAGCGTCACGGCGCTGGGCACGCAATTCGTGGTGCGCCGCGATCCCGCCGAGATGATCGTCACGCTGCTCGAAGGCAGCGTCGAAATCGTGCAGGCGCCGGTCGCGCAAGCTTCGCCCGGCGTCGCCCCGCCCGAGGTCGAAGCCCCGCCGGTCCAGCATGTCGTGTTGCGGCCGGGCCAGCAGGTTCGCGGCAGCAAGGCGGGCCTCGCGAGGATCGAAGCGCCGCGGCTTGACGAGGCGACGGCCTGGCAGTCGGGCCGGTTGATTTTCGCCGACCAGCCGCTCGACCAGGTGGTCGACGAGATCAACCGCTATGCGCGGCGGCACAAGCTGCGGCTGGGCGATCCGGCGCTGCGAGGCCTGCGCGTCAGCGGCGTGTTCGACGCCGGCCACACGGAAAGCTTCGCCGATGCGCTCGCGGTTTCGCTGGGCCTGCGCATCGTCGCCGGACGCGACGGCGAGACCGTGCTTCTGCCGAGGCAGGCCGCGGCAAAATAATTTTGCAAGCCAGGTGAGGGGTTTCCGGACTCGCTCGTCTCAGCTCCCAACAAGCCACCGATGACTTGGAACGAGGCCGCACAAGCGGCCGCGCGGGTGGTACGAACAGGGGACTGACGATGCGGGATGTTGTCTCTGCGTGCGGCGCGCGTTCCATGCGTGTGCTCGGTGCGGCGCTGGTCGTTGGCATGCTGCTGGGCGTGCTGCCGGCGGCAGCGCAAGTCGAGAAGCGCCATTTCGATATTCCAGGACAGGAATTGTCGGCGGCGCTGAAGAGCTTTGCGCTCGCCGCCGGCGTCGAGCTGTTCTACCCGCCCGATCTGGTGCGCGGAAAAACGGCGGCGCCGTTGCGCGGCGACTATTCGAATACGGACGCGCTGGCGTCGCTGCTCGCGGGCAGCGGCCTCAGCTATGAATTCACCGGGCCCAAGACCCTGATCCTGCAGCGTGCGGGCGAGCGCCGCAGCGACGCGGCCGCGGTCGTTCCCTCCGCCGCCGCTTCGGTCCGCCCGGCGCAGACGGAAGACATCGTGGTGACCGCGCTCAAGCGCAGCACCAAGCTGCAGGACACGCCGATCTCGATGTCGGCGGTCAGCGGCAACCAGCTCGAGAACAGCAATATCCGCGACGTTGCGGAACTGACGCGCCAGGTTCCCGGCATGTCGACCGTCGACGCCGGTCCGGGCCTGCGCCGCATCGTCATTCGCGGCATCCAGGGCGCCGGCGAGCCGCAGGTCGGAATCTATTACGACGAAGCGCCGGTCAGCGGATCGCCGGGAACCACCGCCGATGCGGGTTCGCACGGGCCCGATCTGAAGCTGTTCGACGTGCAGCAGGTCGAAGTGCTGCGCGGGCCGCAAGGCACGCTGTATGGTTCGGGCTCGATGGGCGGCACCGTTCGGGTGATTTTCCGCAAGCCCGCCAACGAGTTCGAAGCAGCGGTCGACGCCAGCCTTGCCAGCACGCGCTATGGCGGGATGAGCTACGAAGCCAACGGCATGGTCAACCTGCCGCTGGTCGACGAAAAGGTCGCCGCCCGCCTGGTCGCGTATCACCGCGACCGCGACGGCTATATCGACAATCCCGGTTTGCACCTGAAGGACGTCAACGACGAGACGACCAGCGGCGGGCGCCTGTTGGTGCGTTTCACGCCGACCGACGATCTTCGCATCGACGCCGCAGCCTTTCTGCAGCGCACCGATGCGCATCAGCCGATCTGGTACCCGGCGGCGGGGAAGTTCAACTCGCGCAACCAGGCGCAGCTCCCGTTGCAGGACGACTACGATCTCTACAACGTCACGGCGCAATGGAATCTCGGTTTTGCGACGCTGACCGGTGTCAGCTCGTACTATCGGCGTGCGCAGGTCCAGGGCTACGACACCAGCGACCAGCTCGCCGGGTTGCGTAACGTCCCGTCGATCTGCGCCGCGCTCCGCGGCGGCGGTGGGCCGTGCAACGCGGCGCAGCTCGCCTCGTACAACAGCTACGTCAACACGGTCACGCCGAGCCTGCTCTACCAGCCGCAGAATGTTCGCAGCTGGACCAACGAACTGCGATTGAGTTCGACGCCGGGCGGCCCGCTGAACTGGACGGCCGGAATCTTCACCGAGAGCCGCAGGGCCTACGTCACCAGCCGCATCGAATCGACCGATCCCGCCAATGGTCTTCCCTACCAGCCGCTGCGCATCGGCACTGCGCGCGACCTGCACGACAAGCTGACGCAGAAAGCCGCGTTCGGCGAGTTCAGCTATGAAGCGCTGCCCGGCCTGACGCTCACCGCCGGCACGCGTTATTTCGAATACCGCAAGAACATCGTCGGCGAGACCACGGTCGGTCTCGATCTCATCGGTGCGCGCCTGACGCCGCCGACCTATGTCAGCTCCGACGAATCCGGCTGGGTGTCGAAGTTCAACGTCGCCTACAAGCTCAACCCCAACATGCTGGTCTATGTGCAGGCAGCCGAAGGGTTTCGTCCCGGCGGTGCCAACCAGGTGCTCGGGCTTGCCGATAATCTGACGCCGTATCAATCCGACAGTCTGTGGAACTACGAAGCGGGCCTCAAGACGAGCTGGTTCGACGGTCGTGCGATCGTCAATGTCGACGCTTACCAGATCGACTGGAACAACATGCAGGTGACGGGCATCACCGCGAACGGTGCCTATCGCTTCATCAGCAACGCCGGCGCCGCGCGCGTGCGCGGCATTGAATTCGAGAGCTCCTACAGCCCGATTGCCGGCTTGGACCTGCAGGCCAATGCGACCTTCAGCAAGGCCGAGCTCAGCGAAGACCAGATCAATCCGCAGATCGTCGGGGCCGGCCGCAAGGGCGACCGCATTCCCTACGTGCCGAAGGTCACGCTTTCCGGCGCCGTCCAATATGTCTGGCCGGTCTGGAGCGACGTGAACGGGTTCGTGCGTGCCGACGTCAGCTATGTCGGCTCATCCTGGTCGGAATTCCGGCCCAACAATCCGTTCCAGCAGCATATCGACAGCTACAGCCTCACCAACCTGCGCATCGGCATCGAGCATGGCGCCGATTGGGGCGCCTATCTGTTCGTGAACAATCTGTTCGACAGCACCGCGATCGTCTATGCGACTGCCAGCGCGGTAAGCGGTGGGCAGGTCAATGCGGTCAGCGCTCTCCCGCGCACGATCGGGATCAATCTGCGCAAGCGTTTCTGAGCGCGCAGCCGATGTCCTTTCGGACCAGCTACGTCGCTTTTCCGGTTCGCGACGGCGCGCAACAGCGCGTCGTCGCAGCCAAACTCTCGGTGCCTGAGCTCGCGGCCGGGCCACCGGCGGCTGCGGTCGTCATCTGCCATGGGTCCGACGGTGTCGACGGTCGGGGCGAGTATTATGCCGCCGCGCTCAACCGGGCCGGCATCGCAACGCTCGAACTCGACATGTGGGCGTCGCGCAGCACGCGGCGCGGGGCGCTGGGACGACCGGCGACCGTGCCCGAGACGTTGCCCGACGCCTTCGCGGCCCTGTCCTTTCTCGCCGAGCAACCCGAAATCGATCCGCAACGGATCGGCTTGATGGGGTTCTCGTGGGGCGGCGTCGTGACCATGCTGGCCTCGACGCGCCGCTATGCCGACGCGCTCCAGCCGCTTGATCTGCGCTTTCGTTGCTTCGCCGCGTTCTATCCGGCGGTGTGGACGTACAACAACGTTCCGGGCCACGAATTCGAGGCGCTGACCGGACCCGTGCTGCTGCAGCTGGGCGGTGCTGACGCCTACGACGATCCGGAAACGGTCGACCGGTTCCTGCGATCGCTTGCCCCCGAGACGGCGCGGCTGGTGCGTACGATCGTGCATCCGGAGGCGACGCACGCATTCGATCGCGACCTGCCGCCGAAGACGATCCATGATCCGTTCGCGCACAAGGGCGCCGGCGGCCCGGTCCTGTTCCAATTCGATCCCGCCGCCAGCCAGGCGGCACGCGGCGAGCTCGTCGCATTCTTCACCACCTTGCTGAACCAAGCCGAGGCACGATGAGCGCGACCGAGCCTCGTGTCGCGCGCGTCGCCTGGGTCGCGCTGGTCCTGTTGAGCTGCGCGTACACGCTGTCCGTGCTGGACAGGACGGTGATCACGTTCCTGCTCGCCGACATCAAGCGCGACCTCGCGCTCGACGACGTCGAAGTCGGCCTGCTCCAGGGCTTTTCGCACGCGCTCTTCTACGGGCTGCTGGGCCTGCCGATCGGACGGCTGGCGGACGTCAAGTCGCGGCGCACCATCATCGCCATCGGCCTTGCATCGTGGAGCCTGATGACCGCGCTTTGCGGCGCCGCGCGTGGGTTCGGCCAGCTTTTCGCGGCGCGCGTCGGCGTCGGCGTGGGCGAGGCGTCGCTGCACCCGTCGGCCTTCTCGATGATCGCCGACTATTTCCCGCCCAAGCGGCTGGCGTTTGCGATGGGCATCTACACGATCGGCAGCGTCATGGGCATCGGGCTCGCAGCGCTGCTGAGCGGCTGGGTGCTCGGCCTCGTGAGCGCGGGCGGACATGTCGTCGTGCCGTTGGTGGGCGCCGTCGCCGGATGGCAGGCGACGCTCTTCGTGGTCAGTCTGCCGGGCTTCGTGCTGGCGCTGGTGATTCTGTTCATTCCGGAACCGGTGCGGGTGGGCGCCCTGGCCCACGTGGGCGCCGTGCCGGTTGGCACCGTGTTGCGATTCCTCGGCGAGCGGTGGCGCTGCTACGGCAGCCTTCTGCTCGGCGCCGGCCTCACCACCATGGTGTCGTATGCGCTGATGGGGTGGATCCCGATGTTGCTGGTGCGCAACTACGGATGGGCACCAAAGGATGTGAGCCTTGCCTACGGCCTGATGACCGTGATCGGCGGCACGCTGGGTTCGATCCTGGGCGGACTCGCACCGGCCTATTTCGTCAAGCGCGGACGCAGCGACGCGACGTTGCTGGTGACGATCGCAGCCACCGCGGTACTCGGCGTTTTTGGTGCCGTGGCGCCGCTGATGGCGAGCAGCACGTGGTTCCTGGCGGT
Source organism: Rhodospirillales bacterium (assembly GCA_028291365.1). Taxonomy (GTDB): domain Bacteria; phylum Pseudomonadota; class Alphaproteobacteria; order BOG-932; family Roseiterribacteraceae; genus Roseiterribacter. Next base: position 27,157 of record JAQGIE010000131.1, on the reverse strand, counting down.
GATCGCGCCGTTCATGATGCTGATGTTCATCCCGTACGTGTTGAGCCCGGCGGCATTGCAGATGGTGACTCCGAACCAGATGCGCGGACAGGCGTCGGCGATCTTTCTGCTGGTCGCGACCATCGTCGGCATGGGCGGCGGACCTTTGCTGGTCGGCCTGTCGACAAAATACCTGTTTCGCGACGAAGCCAGACTGCCCTGGTCGCTGTCGTTGGTCGCTTCGATCGGCAGCATTCTGGCCGTGATCGTGCTGGCTGCAGGACTGGCCGCGTTTCGGCGGGGTGTCGCCGAAGCGCGACAGTGGGATACGCGCGAACAAGGCTGAGGATCGCCCGATGGCCAGTCCGATCATCAACACGCTGGGTTGGCTCGACAATCCGAACCCGGCGCTGCATCGCCCGCCGGCCGACGAGGCGGCGCCGATCGAACTCGGCGAACCCGAAATCGATGCACGTGCGCTGCAGGATGCGCATGCATCGGGCCTCACCGCGATTCATACGACGGTCGGCTATGTCGCCGGGCCGATGGATCCGTTCGCGCACACGGTCCAGGCGCTCGACACCTGGGACCGCGTGCTCGCCACGCTCGATAGCGACCTGACGCTGGTGCGCAGTGCAGCCGACCTGCGCCAAGCGCAGGCGCAGCGCCGCATCGGCGTCATTTTCGGATTCCAGAATTCGGTCATGCTGGGCGGCGAGGCCGATCGCGTCGACCTGTTCGCCGGCCGCGGCGTGCGGGTCATCCAGCTCACCTACAATATGCGAAACGACGTCGGCGACGGATCGGGCTGTGCGGAAAATCGTGGCCTGACCGCGTTCGGCCGCGACGTCGTCGAGCGGCTCAACGCGGCGCGCGTGATCGTCGACCTGTCGCACAGCGCGGAAGCGACCTGCGTCGAGGCGGTCCGGCACAGCACGCAGCCGGTCGCCATCACCCATACTGGCTGCCGCGCGCTGGCCGACCTGCCGCGCAACAAACACGACGAGGAGCTGCGGCTGGTGGCCGAGCGCGGCGGCTTCGTCGGAATGTATTTCATGCCGTTCCTGCGGATCGGCGCCCGCCCGACCGCTGCCGACGCCGTCGCGCATATCGAGCATGCAGTTCGGATCTGCGGCGAAGATCATGTCGGGATCGGCACCGATGGAACCGTGACGCCGGTCGACGATCTCGGTCTCTATCGCGGCTTCATCTCGCGCCAGATCGAAGCGCGGCGTAAGTCGGGCATCGGCGCGGCGGGCGAGAACGCCGACAGCTACACGTTCGTCGAAGACCTGCGCGGCGTCGACCAGTTCCGCACGCTGGCCGAGTTGCTGCGCCGGCGCGGCCATTCCGAAACGCGCATCGAAAAGATTCTCGGCCGCAATTTCCTCCGCTTCGCCGAAGACGTCTGGGGCGGATGACGCCGGCGGCGAGCTACGTCTGCGGTACGGGGACGGAGAAGCTTCGGTACCAGACGATCGGCGCCGCGCTCGAGGCCACGGTCGCTTCGCACGCCGGCGAGCTGGCGCTGGTCGTGCCGCACCAGAACATCCGTTGGACCTGGCGCGAGCTGGCACACGAGACCGAACGTGTGGCGACCGGGCTGCGCCAATGCGGGCTGGTCGCGGGCGACCGGCTCGGCATCTGGGCGCCCAACCGTGCGGAATGGGTTTTGACACAGCTCGCCTGCGCCAGGGCGGGACTCATTCTGGTCACCATCAACCCCGCCTATCGCGTGAGCGAGCTGGAGCACGCGCTCAATCTCGCGGGATGCCGCGCGCTGGTGCTCGCCGAGCGATATCGCGGCTCCGAGTACGTGCCGATGCTGCGCGCGCTGCTGCCCGAGCTGGGCGCCGTGGCGGGACCGTTGCAAGCGGCGCGTGCGCCGGCGTTGCGTACGGTGGTCGTCATCGGCGACGCGCAGCATGCGGGATGCCTGCGCTTCGCCGATCTCGTCGCCGATGTCCCGGGTGACGCGGAAGCGGCGCCGCCGCTTTCGCCCGACGACCCGATCAACGTGCAGTTCACTTCGGGCACCACCGGCGCGCCAAAGGGCGCGACGCTGACGCATCACAACATCCTGAATAACGGCTTCTTCGTCGGCGAGCGGATGCGGTTGACCCATCTCGACCGCGTCTGCATTCCGGTGCCGCTCTATCATTGCTTCGGCATGGTCATGGGCGTGCTGAACTGCGTCACGCACGGCGCCGCGATGGTGTTCCCCTCCGAAGCGTTCGAGCCCGCCGCGGTGCTTCAAGCCGTCGAAGCCGAGCGCTGCACCGCGCTCTACGGCGTGCCCACTATGTTCCTGGCCGTGCTCGACTGTCCCGGCTTCGCCGCCGCCGACCTCACCAGCCTGCGCACTGGCATCATGTCCGGCGCGCCCTGTCCGGCGCCGTTGATGCAGCGCGTGCTGCACGACTTGCACATGTCCGAGATCACGATCTGCTACGGCATGACCGAGACAAGCCCGGTCATCTTCCAGACTATGCCTGACGCGACGATCGAGGCGCGCATCGGCACCGCCGGCCGGATCCAGCCGCATCTCGAAGCCAAGATCGTCGACGCAGCGGGTGCGGTGGTGCCCATCGGCAGCACCGGCGAACTGCTCGTGCGCGGCTACGGCGTGATGCGCGGCTATTGGAACGATCCCGCGCGCACCGACGAAGCGATCGATGTGGGCGGCTGGATGCACACGGGCGACCTGGCGGCCTTCGACGAAGCTGAGCAGATCCGCATCGTCGGACGCGCCACCGACATGATCATCCGCGGCGGCGAGAACGTCTATCCGGCCGAGGTGGAGGCGTTTCTGTTGCGCCATCCGCAGGTGCGGGATGTCGCCGTGTTCGGCATTGCGTGCGAGACCTTCGGCCAGCAGGTCTGCGCCTGGATCCGCCTCGACCAGCCCGGCTCGGTCACCGAAGACGAGATCCGCGCATTCTGTCGCGGCCAGATCGCCGGCTACAAGATCCCGAAAGAGATCCGCTTCGTGGACGAATTCCCGATGACCGTTACCGGCAAGGTGCAGAAGTTCCAGATGCGCGCCGCGATGGGCGTCGGCCCGGCGGCGTAGCGGCGGGCGCCAGCCATGCAGCGCGGCCCTTCCAGCCGCGCGGACCCAAGGCTAGGGTCGCGCCGCCATGCCGGTCACCATCGACGATATCCGCGCCGCCGCCGCGCGCATCCAGGGCCAGGTGCTTCGCACGCCCCTGGCCAAAGCGCACACGCTCTCGCAGCTGTTGGGTTGCGAACTGTGGCTCAAATACGAAACGCAGCAATTCACCGCCTCCTTCAAGGAGCGCGGCGCGCTGAACAAGCTGCTGTCGCTGAGCGCGGACGAGCGCAAGCGCGGCGTCATCGCCATGTCGGCGGGCAATCACGCACAAGGCGTCGCCCATAATGCGTCGCGCCTCGGCATCGACTGCACCATCGTCATGCCCAAGGGCACGCCCTACGGCAAAGTGCGCAACACCGAAACGCTGGGCGCCAAGGTCGTGCTCGACGGCGAGACGATCGAAGAAGCGCGCGCCATCGCCGAGCGGCTGCAGCAGGAGCACAATCTCGTATTCGTTCCGCCGTTCGACGATGACGCGATCATCGCGGGGCAAGGCACGATCGGCCTCGAAATGCTCGAGCAGGTGCCCGAGCTCGACACGCTGGTCGTGCCGGTCGGCGGCGGCGGCTTGATCGCGGGCATCGCGGTCGCGGCCAAGGCGATCAAGCCCGGCATCGAAATCATCGGCGTCGAGAGCGATCACTTCCCGTCGATGAAGAACGAGTTCGACCACGCCGATCTGCCGACCGGCGGCGCCACGATCGCTGAAGGCATCGCGGTCGGAAAAGCGGGCGAGCGCACGACGGCGATCGCCCGGGAACTCGTCTCCGACATCGTGCTGGTCGACGAGATCCGTCTCGAACGCGCCATCTGCATGCTGCTCGACATTGAGAAGACGGTGGTCGAAGGCGCCGGTGCCGCGGGTCTCGCCGCCATCCTGACACAGCCCGAACGGTTCAAGGGCAAGCGCGTCGGCACGCTGCTCAGCGGCGGCAATATCGATCCGCGCCTGCTGGCCTCGATCATCCTGCGCGAACTGGTGCGCGAAGGCCGCGTCGCGACCTTGCGCATCGAAATTCCCGATCGCCCCGGCCTGTTGGCCAAGATCGCGAGTTTGCTCGGCGACGCCGGCGCCAACATCGTCGAAGTGCGGCATGACCGCCTGACGTCGCAAATTTCGGCCAAGACGACCGGCCTCGACGTGATGATCGAGTCACGCGACTGGGCGCATACCCAGGCGATCAAATCGGTGGTCGAGGCAGCCGGCTATCCGACGCAGATCCTGCCCGGGCATCGCTGATCGCAGCGGCGAAGTTCAGAGGCCGCGCCACATCGCGTCAAGTGCGCCGGCAAAGGCCAGCCAGGCCGGCGTCGCCCAAACGATTGGTGTCGCGACGACGACGGCGATCATCGCCACCCCACCCGCCAGCGTTGCCGGATGCAGCGACTTGCGCGTGCGCAGGTCGAAGACGATTAGCGGCACCAGGAAAACCAGCGACGCGAACAGCGCCAGCTTGGGCAGCCCCAGCATCGGCATCAGCCGCCCGACTGAGGGACGAAGCAGGTCGATCATCGCGAGCAGCATCAGCCGCTTGTGCGTCGCCGGCGAACGGCGAAAAACCAGCGCTGCGATGATCAGGCCGCTGAAGACCGGTATGCCAAGCAACGGCACTGCGGCCCACGACAGAGGCGGAATACCGGGCGGCGAAGTAGGGCGCGACATGCCGCCGAGCGCGACCGCGACGGCGAGCGGAATCATCAATGCGATCAGCACCACCCCGACGCGGCCCAGCCGCCGATGCTGCGCCGTGCGGCCGGTAGCGACCAGCATCGTCTGCGCCAGGAACAGCAGCACCCACAGGGTGAAAACCACACCGTGCAGATGCACGAGCGTCGGCAAGGAGCGAGGCGCCGAGAAGACCGGGCTCAGATAGTAGCTGGGCCCGAATCCGAGAAAGGTGACGACGAGGATCACGATCGCCATGCCGGCGAAGAAGCGCCGCTCGAAGGTCTGGCCGCGTCGCTTGCCTTGGCTGTCCAGGGTCGTCGTTGTCATCGATCCTCCGGCGCGGCTGCAGGCGCCGGACGGTACCACGTGCCGCCTCGGCCAATACACGCCGTTTTTGGCAGCTCAAATCGAGATGCGTACCGATTGAGTCGTCGGCGCCACGGCCGGCGTCGACAACACGATCTCCGCGACCTCCGTGACGGTCGCGTCGGCGTTGCCCACCGTCTTCAGCGCTGCCGCGAAGACCGGCGATGCTTTCGCATGCTTCACGCCGTGCTGGTGCTTCGCGTCTTCGATGATGCGGCGGATCTGCTGCAGCACGTTGCGAACGTCCTGGAAGAACCGCCGGTCCTCGTCGCGATCGGACGCGTTGTTGCCGGTCGCGGCGGTGTGCTCGTTGGGCTGCGCCGGTTGCGGTGCGGCCGGTGCGTCGGTCTTTTCCGTCGCGGCTGCGGTATCGCTGGGCGTGGCGTCGCCGGCCGCGATCGCGGTTTCGGCACCGCCGTCGCCAGACGCGGTGTCGCCTTCGCCGCCGCCGTCCGTTGCGCCCTGCTCGCCGGTCGATGCGTCTGCGCCAAGCGCGCCGCCGTCCGAGCCGCCATAGCTGCGCACCGCGGCGGCGATCTCGCGCGCCAGCGCTGCGGCCTGGCGCGCCATCGCTTCTGAATTGCCGCCCATCATCCTCAGCACGCGAAGCTGGTCTTTGAGCTGCGCCAGCCGCTCTTTGGCGAGCGCCTTGCGCTGTTTGACGACGTCGACCTTCGACCGCTCGATCTTGTCGATCGCATCGAGCGCCTGCTTTGCATGTTCGTCGAACTGGGCGATGGACTGGGCCGAGGCGGGGTTGTCGCCCTGGGCCTGCTGGACGAGCTTGCGCACCGTCGCGGTGCGCTGAAGCAACGCCTGGGTGATGGCACTCACCATTGGAAACTCTCCGCTTCTGCGTCATTCGATCCAATTCTTGGATCAACGGCGACCTTACACGAAGTTTACGCGGGCATCACCCTTCAAGGGCAACCTCCATGCTGCGTTTGACCTGTTCGATCACCATGTAGGTATGGGTCTCGCGGATCCCCGGCAGGCTGGACAGGTTGGCGCCGAGAAAGCGCCGATACGCTTCCATGTCGGCGACGCGCACCTTGAGCAGATAGTCGAATCCGCCGGCTACCATGTGGCATTCGACGATCGCTGGGTCGGCATTGGCGGCCTTCGCGAAGCGCTCGAAGACGTCGCGGGTGGTGCGGTCGAGCGAGATCTGCACGAAGGCGAGCAGCCCGGCTTCGAGCCGCTCGGGATTCAGCACCGCGACATAGCCGTCGATGAAGCCGTCGCGCTCGAGCCGCCGCACCCGTTCCAGGCAGGGGGTCGGGGACAGGTGAATCTTCTCGGCCAGGTCCACGTTCGAGATCCGGCCGTCCTTCTGCAGCACCTGCAGGATGCGCCGGTCGATCGCGTCGAGGTCCTTCAAGGTCCGTTTGGTACGCATGAGCAGCAGAAAATCCCGTTCGATGGCCTCGGAAGAGCCCAGTTTGGTGGGATATCCTGCTGGCTTCTTGGTAGCAGTCCAGAGGAATCTACCAAGATCGAGACTCAAGACCAATCTGATGACCAGCTTTGACCACGACCCGCTCCGGGACGAGATCCGCCGCTTCCACCGCCAGGACGAGAACGAAGCCATCGCCAGGCTGCTGCGCTCGGTGTCAGCGGATGACAGCGCCCGCGCCCGCATCCGGCGCACCGCCGCCGAACTGATCCAGGCGCTGCGCACCGACGACTCGCATGTCGGGCAGGTCGACGCGCTGATGCGTGAATATGATCTGTCGAGCGACGAGGGCGTCGTGCTGATGACGCTTGCCGAAGCGTTGCTGCGCATTCCCGATGGCGCCACGCGCGATCTGCTGATCCGCGACAAGCTCACCGAGGCCGATTGGGACAAGCATGTCGGCCGCTCGGACTCGACCTTCGTGAATCTGTCGAGTTGGGCCCTGGCGTTGACCGGCCGCGCGATGCGCGCGACCGATGGGCAAGGTGCCTGGAAGCGCATGATCTCGCGGGTCGGCGAACCGGTCGTACGCCAGGCGATGTTGCAGGCGATGCGCGTGCTGGGCTCGCATTTCGTGCTTGGCGAGACGATCGATGAAGCGCTGATCCGCGCGCGCGACGGCGAGAAAAAGAATTACCGCCACAGCTACGACATGCTGGGTGAAGCGGCGCGCACCGACGAAGACGCGAAGCGCTATCTCGTGTCGTACCACGGCGCCATCGCCGCGATCGGGCGCGAAGCGGCGGGGCGCGGCCCGATCGCCGGTCCCGGCATCTCGATCAAACTGTCAGCGCTGCATCCGCGCTACGAGCTGCGCCAGCGCGAACGCAGCCTGGATGAGCTGTTCCCACGCGTGCTCGAACTCGCCGAAGCGGCCAAGCGCGTCGATATCGGCTGCACGATCGACGCCGAAGAAGCCGACCGGCTCGACCTTTCGCTTGATCTCCTCGGGCGCTTGATCGACGCACCGTCGCTCAAAGGCTGGGACGGTCTCGGCCTTGCGGTACAGGCCTACTCGAAGCGCGCGCTGCCGGTGCTCGACTGGCTGATCGATCGCACCGCGCGTGCGGACCGGCGCCTGATGGTGCGGCTGGTCAAGGGCGCTTACTGGGACACCGAGATCAAGCGCAGCCAGGAGCAGGGGCTCGACGAGTATCCGGTCTTCACGCGCAAGGTCGCGACCGATCTGTCCTACATCGCCGCAGCCGAGAAGATCCTCAAAGCGGGCGACCGGCTCTACGGCCAGTTCGCCACGCACAATGCCTACACGGTGGCGGCGATCCGCGAGCTCGCCGGCAATCGCAGTGACTACGAGTTCCAGCGGCTGCACGGCATGGGCGAAGGCCTGTACGCGCGCATCGTCGGTCCCGATGCCTGGGGCATCGCGTGCCGAGTCTACGCGCCGGTCGGCACGCATCGCGACCTGCTGGCCTATCTCGTGCGGCGCCTGCTGGAAAACGGCGCCAACAGTTCCTTCGTCAATCAGATCGCCGATCCGGCGGTGCCGGTCGAAACGCTGACCCGCGATCCCGCCGAGGCGATGGCCGCCGCCGGCCCGTCGCGCATCAAGCTGCCGGCCCAGCTCTACGCGCCCGAGCGCGTCAATTCGAAAGGTATCGATTTGGGAGATCCTCTGTCGCTCGAAGCGTTGCAGGCTTCGCTGTCATCGGTGTCGCGCGACGGGCATGTGGCGCGACCGCTGGTCGATGGCCGTGCGTTGAACGGCGGCACGGCGCGCGAGATCGCGACGCCGCAGGATCGCCGCGACAAGGTCGGTCTTGCCTACGAGGCGAGCGCTGCCGACGTCACCCAGGCGGTCGACGTCGCGGTCAGGGCGCAGCGTGACTGGGACGCGATGGGCGTCGATGCACGGTCGCGAATTCTGTTGCGCGCCGCCGATCTGTTCGAAGCGGATCGCGCCGCCATGCTGGCGCTGTGTGTGCGTGAAGCGGGCAAGACGATTCCCGCCGCGATCGCCGAGCTGCGCGAAGCGGTCGACTTCCTGCGCTATTACGCGGCGATCGCACCGTCAGCGCTGGGCCGCCACGCGCTGCCGGGACCGACCGGCGAGACCAACGAACTGTCGCATCATGGCCGCGGCGTCTTCGCCTGCATCTCGCCGTGGAATTTTCCGCTGGCGATTTTCACCGGCCAGGTCGCCGCGGCGCTGGTTGCAGGCAACGCGGTCGTTGCCAAGCCCGCCGAACAGACGCCGCTGATCGCGGCGCGCGCCGTGTCGCTGTTGCATGAGGCCGGGGTGCCGGTGGGTGCGCTGGCGCTGTTGCCGGGCGACGGCGAAAGCGTCGGTGCACCCTTGGTCGCCGACCCGCGCATCGCCGGCGTCTGCTTCACCGGATCGACGCAGGTGGCGCGCGCGATCAATCGCCAGCTGGCCGGCCGCGACGGCGCCATCGCCACGCTGATCGCCGAGACCGGCGGTCTCAACGCGATGATCGTCGATTCCTCGGCGCTGCTCGAACAGGTCGTCGGCGACGTGCTGGTGTCGGCGTTCGACAGCGCCGGTCAGCGCTGCTCGGCGCTGCGCATGCTGTACGTGCAGGAAGACGTCTACGATTCGTGCAAAGAGATGCTGGCGGGCGCGATGGCCGAGCTGATCGTCGGCGATCCCGCCGACCTGGCCACCGATTGCGGCCCGGTGATCGACGACGACGCGCTTGCCCTGCTCGATGCGCACGCGAAACGGATGCCGGCCGCGTTCGCGTCGGCGCCGGTCGACCGCGACACCACAGCGCACGGCACGTTCTTCGCGCCGCGCGCGGTCGCCGTGACCTGCGTTTCGGACCTTCCGGGCGAAGTGTTCGGCCCGTTCCTGCATATCGCGCCCTACAAGGGCGACCGGCTCGAACGCGTGCTCGATGCGATCACGTCGACCGGATACGGGCTGACGCTGGGATTGCAGACGCGGATCGACGAAACCGTCGATCGCGTGCGCCGCCATGCGCGGGTCGGAAATTTCTACGTCAACCGGACCGTCATTGGCGCGGTCGTCGGGACGCAGCCTTTCGGCGGTGAGGGACTTTCGGGCACCGGCCCCAAGGCGGGCGGCCCGAACTATCTTGCGCGCTTCGCGACCGAGCGTACGGTCACCATCAACACGACCGCCGCCGGCGGCAATGCGAGCTTGATGGCAGCCGCGGAGTAACAGGAGATTCGATGCGTGCTTCGATCCTTGCGTTGGCCCTGATCGCCTTGCCTGCGTTCGCCGCCGACGGTCCGCCGCCGACCGACAAGAAGCCGGTGACCGAAACGGTGCAGGGCGAGGCGATCACCGATCCTTATCGCTGGCTCGAAAACGCCAATTCCGGCGCGAGCAAAAAATGGGTCGAGGCGCAGGCGAACTATACGCGCGGCATCATCGACAAGATTCCGGCGCGTGCGGCGATCGAAACGCGCCTGACCGACCTGCTGCGGGTCGGCACGCTCGCCGACGTGAGCCCGCGCGGAAACTACGTCTTCTCGCGTCGCCGCGAGGGAACGCAGAACCAACCGGTTCTCTATGTGCGGGAAGGTGCCGACGGCGCCGACAAGGTGCTGGTCGACGTCAATGCCGAGTCGCGCGAAGGCACGGTGGCGCTCGACTGGTTTGCGCCATCCTATGACGGCAAGCTGCTCGCCTATGGTACGTCGCCCAACGGCAGCGAGATCTCGACCTTGCGCGTTCGCGACGTCGCGACGGGCAAGGACCGCGCCGAAGCGATCACGCCGGCGCGCGCCGCCAACGTCGCCTGGCTGAAAGACGGAAGCGGCTTCTATTACGGACGGCCCAAGGGCGGAAACGTGCCGCAAGGGCAGGAGCTGTTCGACGTCCGCATCTATTTCCACAAGCTCGGCACCAATCCGTCGGGCGACGGCGACAAGCTCGTCTTCGGCGAAGGGCTGAAGCTCAAACAGACGCAGAGCCCGGCCGCGATCGTCAGCGACGACGATCGATGGGTCGCGCTCGACGTCGAAGACGGCTGGTCGCGCAACGACCTGTGGCTCGCCGCACGCAAAGCGGACGGTACGCTGGAAAAGCCGGTGCCGGTTGCGGTCGGCAAGGACGCGCTGACGCACGGCTTCGTGCACGGCGGCAATCTCTACATCCTGACCAATGACGGCGCGCCGAAATGGAAGCTCGAGCGCGCGCCCGTGTCGGATCCGTCGAAGCGCAGCGTGATCGTCGCCGAGAGCGACGACGTGCTGAAGGATGCGCAGGTGATCGGCGGCCGCCTCGTGCTCGAATGGGAGCACAAGGCGACGTCGCGCGTCGCCATCGCGTCGCTCGACGGCACCGGCGTGAAGGACATTCAGCTGCCGGGTCTCGGCACGGTCGCCAGCCTCGCCGGCACGCCGACCACGCCCGACGCCTATCTGCTGTTCCAGAGCTTCGTCGTGCCGACCATTGCGCTGCGCGTTACCGCCGCGACGGGCGAGGCGAAAGTCTGGAAGACGATCGATGCGCCCGGCGTCGACACCGCTTCCTACGACGTGCAGCAGGTCACGTATCCGTCCAAGGACGGCACGCCGGTCTCGATGTTCATCGTCGCCAGAAAAGGCACCAGGCTCGACGGCACCAACCCGGTGCTGCTCTACGGCTATGGCGGATTCCAGGTTTCGATGACGCCGAGCTTCATCAAATTTCTGCCGGCCTGGCTCGAACGCGGCGGTGTCTATGCGTTGACCAATCTGCGCGGCGGCAGCGAATACGGCGAGGCGTGGCATCGCGCCGGTATGCTCGACAAGAAGCAGAACACGTTCGACGACTTCATCGCCGCCGGCGAGTATCTGGTGCGGTCGAAATGGACCAGCCCCGACAAGCTCGCGATCTTCGGCGGCTCCAATGGCGGCCTGCTGGTCGGTGCCGCGATCACGCAGCGTCCCGACCTGTTCCGCGCCGCCATCTGCGCCGTGCCGCTGCTCGACATGCTGCGCTACCAGAAATTCTCGATCGCGAAATTGTGGGTGCCGGAATACGGCTCGTCCGACGATCCGGTGCAGTACAAATGGCTGCGTGCCTATTCGCCGTACCACAATGTCAAACCGGGCACGCTGTACCCGGCGACGATGTTCGTGACCGGCGATACCGACACGCGCGTCGACCCGCTGCACGCCAAGAAGATGGCGGCGCTGCTGCAGGACGTAGCCGCCAACGGCAAGGATCCGCAGCGGCCGATCCTGCTGCGCATCGAACCCAAGGCCGGACACGGCCAGGGCAAGCCGCTGTCGAAGACGATCGGCGAGACCGCCGACTGGGTCGCCTTCCTGGTCTGGCAGCTCGGGATGGAAGAAACCCGAGGGTAGGAAAGGAAACCCGCCCTTCGTGTTCTCGTTCGGGTTTCCCCTCCCGCCTCAATGGGTGCGCAGGGCCACCATCAGCTCGTCCTTGGTCATGCGCGACGCGCCCGCGATCGGGCGCATGCGGGCGCGGGCATAGAGCTCGGCGCGGGTCGGTTCAGGCTCGTCGGGGATGGTGGTCTGCCGCTTGGGGCCGGCCTTGCGATCGGTCTTTGCCACCGTCTTGGCCATGGATCACTCCCGGGCTGGGGAACGACAGAAACGCGACGGGCGCCGCGGCAGGCTTCTTACCTGCCAACGACGCCCGGTGCGGGTCGTTCCGATGACCCTCGTGGGGAGCGCGCTAGGCGGCCGGCTGCATATAGGTCGTGATGGCGCTGCGGGCGCGGAACAGGCGCGAGCGGACGGTGCCGATCGGCACGCCCAGCCGTTCGGCCGCCTCCTCGTACTTCATGCCGTCGACCGCGATCAGCCGCAGCACTTCCTGCTGTTCGGCCGGCAGGCCACGGCAAGCCTTGGACACGCTCATCAGGTCCAGGCGGATCGCCTGGCGCGGCTGGTCGCCCAGCTCGTACATGCGGTCGTCGAGGCTCTCGCATTGCGGCCGGCGACGGACATAGCGGTGATGCGAGATGAAGTTCGAACGCAGGATCGCCATCAGCCAGGCGCGCATGTTGGTGCCCGGCTGCCACTGCGCGATTTTCGCGACGGCGCGGGCCAGCGTGTCCTGGACCAGGTCTTCAGCAAGTTCGTTGTCGCGGGCGAGATAGCGCGCGAAGCGCCTGAGGGATGGGATTTCTGTCAGGATCAGAGCGGTCGTCTCTTTGTCTAGGGTCGCTCCGCCGCCGGCCGTTGCCTGCACCGTGTCCATCCTGGATCCCCTTTAATGAGTTCTTGGTACGCCGACTCCCCGAACCCTCGACGGAAAGTGTTGTTCCGTACTCGTCGGGAAAATTTACGGCGGCTGTAATCCAGGCTTTTCACCCTCAGGCCGGGAAATTCACGCTTCTGCAATGGGTTGGTCCAAGGATGCGAGCATGTGCGCTGCCGCCGCCGTCCAAACTCTGTCGCGCGTTTTCAGGGAAAACGCGGTCCCGCGGTGCGTCATGGGGGCGGCGGCGGGGCTGGGCGGGCGGGCTCAACCGGCACCGCGGGAGTTGCCTTTACCCCCGACCCATGTCGGCATGGCTGACAATTGATTCCATTACGACCGCGAGCGCTCGCCCCCGACATGCCGACCCGCTTCGGTCGTTCGAAATTCAGTCGCGCGTTGCGCGGGCTGCTGGCCGCAAGCCGGTTGCCATGGCTGATTGCGGCGCTGGGCGCGACCATGCTGCTGCCGCTGGTCGGCGTGATGCTGCATTTCGCCGAGTTCGAGAAGGACGCCGCGATCAAAGGCGCCTTCGACGATGCGGCGCTGATGGCCGAGCGCGGGGCCGAGCGCCAGCGCGACATCATCGATGCGGCATCGAACCTCCTGACCGTGCTGTCGCGCCTGCCGCAAGTGCGCGAGCCGGGCGCCGACCCGGCCGCCTGTGCCGCCATGCTGTCGGCCGCGGCGTCGCTGTATCCGTGGATCAGCTCGATCTTCGTCACGTCGCCCGACGGCGAGCAGGTCTGCATCAACGATCCGACCATCAACATCGGCAACATTTCCGACCGCGCCTATTTCAAGCGCGCCATCGAAGACAAGCAGCTCGTCGTCTCCGACCTGCTGACCGGCCGCGCCTCGCGCGCGCCGCGCATCTTCGCCGCCATGCCGATGCTGAACAGCCGGGTCGAAGTATCGGGCCTGATCGGCGTCGGCATCGACGTCACTGCGATGACGCAGGTTCTGTCGATCGACATCACCAATGACGACGACACGATGGCGATCCTGTTGGACGGCCAAGGCCGTCTGCTGGCACGCGCGCCGGGGGGCGGGGCCATGGTCGGCGACGATTACGGCGATCGGCCGCTGTTCCAGGCGCTGAAAGAGCGGCGCAGCGGCACCGCCGAATTGCCGGCCTTCGACGGCAGCGAGCGTCTGTTCGGCTGGCGCCGCGTCGGCGATTCCAGCGCCATTCTCGCGGTCGGCATTCTGAAGTCGGACATCATCGCGCGCGTCAACCAGCTGCTCTACCGGCGCATGGTCGAGATCGGGGTCGCGGTGCTGATCGTCAGCGCGATGGGCCTGCTCGGCGGCGAGATGCTGGTGTTCGGTCCGCTGCGCGAGCTCACGCGCACCGCCAAGCGGCTCGGCGCTGGCGATTCCTCGTCACGCGTGCGGCTGCCGATCGCGGTCGGCGAGATGATCCAGCTCGGCCACGCCTTCAACCGGATGGCCGCGGACCTGGGGGAACGGCAGGCCAAGCTGATCAAGGCCGACCGCGCCAAAAGCGAGTTCCTCGCCAATATGAGTCACGAGCTGCGCACGCCGCTGAACTCGGTGATCGGGTTCGCCGAGATCATCGGCAGCCAGGCGATGGGACCGGTCGGCGACGCCGCCTATGTCGAATATGCCGAACATATCCGCGAGAGCGGCCGGCATCTGCTGGGCCTCATCAACGACATTCTCGACCTGTCGAAGGTCGAGGCCGGCCGCATGGAGTTGATCGAAGACACGGTCGATTTCGGCGCCACCATCCGCAGCGCCGTCGGCATGCTGCAGGACCAGGCTGAGAAGGCGGGGGTGCAGCTGATCTGCACCGCGCCCAAGCGGCCGATCGCGGTGCGCGCCGACTCACAGCGCCTGCGGCAGGTGGTGCTGAACCTGGTCTCCAACGCGATCAAATTCACCGACGCGGGCGGGCGCGTGACGACCGAGATCGCGATCGACGCCGAAAGCCGTCCGACCCTGGCGGTCGAGGACACCGGCATCGGCATCGCCGCCGAAGACCTGCCGCGCGTGATGGAAGTGTTCGGCCAGGTGCAGACGCAGCTGAACCGCACGCGGTCGGGCACCGGCATCGGCCTGCCGCTGACCAAGCGCCTGGTCGAAATGCACGGCGGCATGCTCGACCTCGCGAGCCAGCCCGGCGTCGGCACCACCGTCACGGTGCGGCTGCCCGCGTCGCGCCTGCTCGACGCCGAGAGCCAGCTGGTCGCCTGATCTCGGCTGATCTGGCCGGCTTCTTCTTCTTTCCTCTGGGGCTTGACCTGGAGCGCGCTCCAGCCGTTACACAGTCAGCCATGAAAATCGGAACGTTGGCGGCGCGCAGCGGCGTCTCTGTCGATACGCTGCGCTACTATGAAAAAATCGGTCTGTTGCCCAAGGTCGACCGCGATGCGGGCGGCCGGCGCGCCTATGGCGAGACCGATCTCTCCTGGATCGAATTCGTACTCAAGCTCAAGGCGACCGGCATGCCGATGCGCGACCGCATCGACTATGCGCGGCTGCGCGCCGAGGGACCGCACACCGCCGCGGCGCGGCGCGAGATCCTCGAACGGCATCGCGAGTCCCTGCTGGCGCGACGCGCCGATTTGGACGCCTGCATCGATCTGATGGATCGCAAGATCACGATGTACGAGGCGCTGGAATCCGAGAACGTCGAACTCGCCTGCATGTAAGGATTCTAAACCCTCACCCTCCCGCTTCGCGGGATTTCCGCATCCTGCAGCGTTCTTTGCTTCGCCGTTCAGCCGCCCGCGATATAGGCGCGCAGCTGGGTCGTTTCGCTTTCCAGTTCGCTGAGCCGCGCCTTCACCGCGTCGCCGATCGACACGATGCCGATCAGCCTGCCGTTTTCGAGCACCGGCAGGTGGCGGAAGCGGGCGCGCGTCATCGTTTCCATCACTTGCGTCAGGTGCATGTCGGGCGCGCAGGTGATGACGTCCTTGGTCATGATGTCTTTGACCTGGCTGTCGAGCAGCGCGGCGCCACGACCGTTCAGCGCGTGCACCAGGTCGCGTTCGGACAGGATGCCCTCGACCCTGTCGCCGTCGGTGGTGACCACGACCGCGCCGATGCGGCGCTCGCTGAGCAGCGCGACCGCGTCGCGCAAGGAGGATTCCGGTCGGATCGTCACCACGCCGCCCGACTTGCCTTTGAGCATTGCGCGTACCGTCATGCGGTCCTCCCAAGCCTATATCTGGAACCAGTCAATCACGATCGGGCGGTGGGGGGTAGGCGTGCGATCGGCCCCAGGGATCTTCGATCGTGCCCTCGGCTGCGGGGCCGACATAGTCGGGCCCGACCGGCACTTTCCCATGCCCGCCCGGCAGATCGAGGACATAGGTCGGCTGGGCCAGCCCTGACAGCCGCCCGCGCAGGCTCCGCAGCAGCGACCGTCCGCGCGCGATCGGCAGGCGAAAGCGCGACGTGCCCGGGGCCAGGTCGGGATTGTGCATGTAGTAGGGTTTGACCCGGCATTCGACCAGGCTGCGGAAGAGCTCTTCCAGCACGTCGGCATCGTCGTTGACGCCCCGCAGCAGCACCGTCTGCGACACCAGCGGCAAGCCCGCGTCGGCAAGGCGCGCCAGCGAAGCGCGCGCCGGCGCCGTCAGTTCGCGCGCGTGGTTCGTGTGCACGGCAATCCAGACCGGCGTTTTCACGCGCAGCGCCTGGACCATCGCGTCGTCGACGCGATCGGGATCGACGATGGGTACGCGGGTATGGATGCGGATGGTGCGGACCGAGGAAATCGAGTCGAGAGCACCAACGATCTCGGCGAGACGCGCCGGCGACATGAGCAGCGGATCGCCGCCGGTCAGAATGACTTCCCAGATCTCCGGATGGGCGCGGATATAGTCGTATGCGTTCTCCAGCTCGACTTTCCTCAGCGCCCGCGCGCCGGGACCCACCGTCTCGCGGCGGAAGCAGAAACGGCAATAAACCGCGCAGGCATGAATCGGCTTCAGCAGCACGCGGTCGGGATAGCGGTGGATCAATCCCGGCAGCTTCTCGTGCACGGAATCCCCGATCGGATCGGCGCGTTCTTCCGGCGTCGTGATCAACTCGTCGGGCGACGGCAGGAACTGCAGCGCGATCGGATCGGAAGCGTGTTCGATCGCAGCGGCAAGGATTGGCGTGACCGCCACCGCATAGCGCGAAGCGACTGTGTCCAGTTTGCTACGCTCTTCCGGCCGGACCAGTCCGGCGCGCGCAAGCCCAGCGATGCTGCGGATGGTTTTTGTCATGGGTGATGAACTGATGCTTGACGGTTTGCGGAAGCGGGCGCGGAATCTACCAGACCGAGGTCTGATATGCCCGCGTCCATCTTCCTGGCTACCGCCGCCGCGGCCGCACTTGCCGGCTGCCCGGCCCCCGATGCGCCGGTCGTCGACGTCACGAGCGAGGTTTTGGGCGTCGAAATCGTGCGCCGGAGCGCCCGCGAGATGGAGGGGCTGTACGACGTCGCCGCCACCATGGCGCGCCGGGTCCACCCGGTCGGGCTGACCCATGGCGATACCCATGTCGACAGCACCTTCACCTTCATCGCCGTGCCGGCGAAGAACGGCCAGGTCTGCCTTTGGCCCAAACGCATCCAGGTGCGGATCGAGACCGCGTCGACCGTCTCGGTGACCAAGGATGTCGGCCGCAATAGCTGCGAATGGCACGCCGTGCTCGAGCACGAGATGCGCCATGTCGAGGCCGACCGCATGAGCGCGTGGCGTGCCTCATTCATGATCCGCGACAAGATGCGCGAAGCAGCGAGCGCCTACGGTCCGTTCGATCGCACCGACCTGGGCCAGGCCAGGGGCAGGCTGATCGGCGCGCTCGAAGCGACGCTGAAGGGCGCCACCGAGCAGATGTACGCGGCGCGCGACCGGGCCCAGGCCGCGGTCGACAGCGAAGAGGAATATGCGCGCGTCGCCTCGCGCTGCACCTTCCCTGACGTGTACGTGGTCAACGGCGCCACCGCCCGCGGGGCGCTGCTCAAAAACTCGCTGCCCAGCGCGACCTTCGTCCGCAGCGACTGACCGCGCCCCGGCCGCTATTCCCCATCCATGCCGATCCCTTTGCTGCTCGCCGCCGCGCTCGGCTGCGCCGCCGCGGAACCGCCCCGCGTCGAAATCGAGCTGACCCAGAACCAGCCTGCGACGCGCCGCGACCTCAACGTGCTGCAATTGTCGCGACGCCGTGCCGGGGTGCAGGCCCCGGCGCTGGTGCCAAAGCGCACGATCGGCCTCACCGAAGCGCAGATGCGGGTGGTGACGCGCCTCACCACTGAAACGGTGCGCGGCGACGGCGGCGTGTGCCTGCGGCCGAGCGTCGTGCGCGTCGAGCTGCGCATCGAAAGCACAGTGTTCATCGCGCGCGAACTGGTCAACAAGCCGTGCCACAGCGAACAGGTGCTGCTGCACGAAAACGAGCATGTCGCGATCGACCGCCGTTTCGCGCAGGCAAGCATCGCCGACTATCGTCGCGTCGCTGAAGAGAGTCTGGCCGCGGCCGCCACGACCGATCCAATCGCGCCCGGCGAAGTGGCGGGCGCGACCAACCGCATGCGCGCCTCGCTCAGCGAAGCGCTGCATCGCGTGACCGAGAAACTCTACCAAGATCGCAAAACGGCCCAGGCGGCGCTCGACACGCCGGAAGAATATGCGCGGCTCGCCGCGGCGTGCGGGCCCAAGCTGTGATGCTTATGGGCTGTCCGGATCGCGCCAGACGGTGATCGGGCTCCGCGGGCAGGCTTGCGACGATGCGCTCGGCGAGCGTCGGGAAATGTTGGCGAAGGCCGTCGATCACGCCGCCTACGCTGCACAACTAGTCCTGCAGCGCCGCGCGAGCCTCCGCATCGTCGGGTCGCAGGGCAGCGACACGGGCAAACGCTGCCCGCGCCGCCTCGGTTCGTCCCATCGTCCGATAGGCACGGCCCAGCCGGCGCCAGCCTTCGACGTCGTCGGGCGTGGTTTCGAGCCGCGACGCCAGCCGGGTCACCATCGACTCGATAAAGGCCTGCTGCTGCTCGGCGGACATGCCGGTGGCGGCGGCGACGTCGGCTTCGCTCGGTCCGCGCAACTCGGCGAGCCGCGACTGCACCATCGGCACCCACGGCGCGCTCGGATCGCTTGCCTGCAGCGCCTCGAGCGCGGCGACGCCGCCGTCGCGATCGCCCTGCTGCAACTTGCGCTCGGCAAGCCAATAGCGCGACGTCGGCTGGTCGGGCGCGCGCTGCAGCATCTCGGCGCTGACCTCGTCGACGCGCCCGTCGGCGGCGAGCACGCGCGCCTCGGCCGCCGCAAGCGCGACCGAAACGTCGTTGGGCAACAGCTTCGCCGCTTCGGCAAAGGCGCTTTCGGCACGGTCATAGCGGCCGAGCCGCTTCATCGTCTCGCCGACCAGCATCCAGCCTTGCGCGTCGGGCTCGATCATCAGCCGCGTTTCGAGCCGCTCCGCCGCCGCGATGGCGCGCGCCGCTTCGGGCGGCACGGTTTCGGCGGGCAAGTCGGGCATGCCGACGGCGAGATAGAGGCCAAGCGCTGCGACCGGCACCAGCCCCGTCAGCACCAGCGCAGCGGCGCGGCGCGGCGGCGTCGCGTGCGGTGTTGCATCCTCGGCGGCGCTGGCGAGCAGACGGCGTCCGATTTCGATGCGTGCCGCTTCGGCCTCGGCCGTGCCGATCGTGCCGGCGGCGAGATCGCGCGCGACTTCGTCGAGCTGCGCGCGATGCACGCGCTGCGCATGGCGCGAGGCGGACTCGACCTGCGCCACGCCGCGCGCCGCCAGCGGCGCGGTCAGCAGCGCCACCGCAAGCGCCGTCGCAATCGCGGCGATCAGCCAGAACGCGATCATTCGCGCTCCAGCGCGGCGAGGCGGCGTGCTTCGTCCTGCGTCAGCGGCACCGGATCGACCGGTTGCATGCGGCGCGCGCGCAGCACCAGCAACGTGCCGGCGATCAGCAGCAACGCGGGCGGTCCGAACCAGAGCGGCCAGGTCGACGGGTTGAGCGGCGGCTGCAGCAGCACGAAATCGCCGTAGCGCTGGCGCACCCAGCCCAGCACCGCCTCGTCATCGTCGCCGGCGCGGATGCGTTCGCGCACGGCGAGACGCAGATCGCGCGCAATGTCGGCGTTGGAACTGTCGATCGATTCGTTCTGGCACACGACGCAGCGCAACTGCCGCGAGATGTTGCGGGCACGCTGCTCCTGCCGTACGTCGGGGAGCTGCTCACTGGGCTCGACGGCGCGCGCGGGCAGGGCGATCAGGAGCAGCAGCAGCAGGAACAACAGCCGCGTCACGACTCGCTCTTCATCTTGGCCAGCAACGGCAGGATCTTGTCGGCGACGTCGCGCGCGGTCAGCGGGCCGACATGGCGGTAGCGCACCATGCCCTTGGCGTCGACGACGAAGGTTTCGGGCACGCCGCTAAGTCCGAACTCGATGCCGGTCGAGCCGGCGCGATCGACGCCGACTTGTGCGAAGGGGTTGCCCAGTTCGGTGAGAAACTTCTTCGTCGCCGCCGGATCATCCTTGTAGGCGACGCCGATCACCGCCGCCTTTTGCGACGCGGCCAGCCGCATCAAGGTCGGATGTTCGGCGCGGCACGGCGTGCACCACGAGGCGAAAAAATTGATCAGCGTGGGCTGGCCTTTCAGCCGCTCGCTGTTCGGTCCGGCCGCGCCGTCGAACCCTGCCAGCGCGAAGGCCGGCACCGGCTTGCCCACCAGCGCCGAGGCGATGCGGCTGGGATCGTCGCCGCGGACCAGCGGTTCGGCGAACCGGACCAGCAGCAAGGCGAGGAGCAGAGCGGGCAGGAGATAAAGAAGCCTGCGCATGAGCTAGCTCGCAACGACCGCGTCGCTGGTTCGCGCGCGCGGCGCGCCGACCCGCAGGCGTCGGTCGGCCAGCGACAGCAGCCCGCCCGCCACCATCACGACGGCGCCGCTCCAAATCCAGGGCACGAACGGATGGTGCCAGACGCGCACGACGGTTCCGTCGCCGTCCGCTTCGCCGATCACGACATAGAGATCGGCAAGGCCGGTGGTGCGGATCGCGGCTTCGGTGGTGGTGGTGCGTTGCGACGGGTAGAAACGTCGTTCCGGCGTCAGCGTCGCGACCGCGTCGCCGTTGCCGTGTTTGACCTCGAAACTGCCGCGCTCGGCGACATAGTTCGGCCCCGGCACCTTGCGCACGCCGTCGAAGGTGAGCGCGTAGCCGGCGATCTCGACCTTGTCGCCGGCGCGCATCGTCAGCACCCGTTCGCTCTGCCACAGCGCCGAACCCGTCATGCCGATTACCGCAATGCCGAGACCGGCATGGGCGAGCGCGGCGCCGATCGCGTTGCGCGGCAATTGCGCGAACCGTGCGCCGCTCGACGACAGGGGCACGCGGAACAGCCGCACGCGCTCGGCGAGATCGGTCGCGGCGCCGGCGATGGTCCAGGCGCCGAGCCCGAACCCGACCAGCGCCAGCCAGGGACCGCCGCCTTGCACGTACCAGGTCAGCGAGGCGACCAGCAGCAGCGCCAGCAGCGCCAGCCACAGCCGTTGCAGCGCCGCGGCAAGGTCGCCGCGCTTCCACGCCAGCAACGGGCCCGCCGCCATCGCCACCAGCAGCGCCACCATCAGCGGCGTGAAGGATCGCAGATAGAAAGGCGGGCCGACCGACACGGAACGGCCCTGCGTGGCGTCGAGGAACAGCGGATAGAGCGTGCCGACGAACACCGTGGCGCAGGCCGTGGTGAGCAGCAGGTTGTTCAGCACCAGCGCGCCTTCGCGGCTGATCGGGCGGAACAGGCCGCCGAGCTTCAATTGCGGTGCGCGCCAGGCGTAGAGCGTCAGCGCACCGCCGACCGTCAGCGCCAGCAGCACCAGCACGAACACGCCGCGCGCCGGGTCGACCGCGAAGGCGTGCACGCTCGACAACACGCCCGAGCGCACCAGGAAGGTGCCGACCAGCGACAGCGCGAAGGTCAGGATAGCGAGCAGCACGGTCCAGCTTTTGAGCGCGTCGCGCTTCTCGACCACCACGGCGGAATGCAGCAGCGCGGTGCCCGACAGCCACGGCATCAGGCTGGCATTCTCGACCGGGTCCCAGAACCACCAGCCGCCCCAGCCGAGTTCGTAATAGGCCCACCACGAACCGAGCGCGATGCCGAGCGTCAGGCAGCACCACGCCGCCAGCGTCCAGGGCCGTACCCAGCGCGCCCAGGCCGGATCGACGCGGCCTTCAAGCAGCGCCGCGACGGCGAAGGAGAAGGCGACCGAGAAGCCGACATAGCCGAGATAGAGAAACGGCGGATGCGCCGCGAGCGCCGGATCCTGCAGAATCGGATTGAGGTCGTTGCCCTCGAACGGCGCCGGAAAGAGCCGCGCCAGCGGGTTCGAAGCTACGACCACGAACAACACGAAACCGATGCCGATCAGCCCCTGCACGCCGACGACGCGCGCGCGCAGCGTCGCCGGCAGCTGGCGTCCGCGCAGCGCGACGGCGGCGCCGAATATGGCGAGCACCAGGATCCACAGCAGCATCGAGCCTTCGTGGTTTCCCCACGCGCCCGCGAGCTTGTAGATCATCGGCTTCAGCCGGTGGCCGTTCTCGGCGACGTTGCGCACGCTGAAATCGTCGATCGCGTGCGACCACAGCAGCGTGCCGAACGCGACGCCAAGCGACAGCGCCTGCAGCACCGAAGCACGCGCACCCGCCGCCATCCAGCGCGCGTCAACGCGATGTGCGCCGAGCAGCGACAGCAGCGCCTGCGCGATCGAGGCGACCAGCGCCAGCGCCAGCGCGTATTGCCCGAGTTCAGCGATCACTTCGCCAGCGTCCCCGTCGCGTGCTGCTGTTCGCCATCCGCCTGTCGCATCGACCTGGCGATTTCCGGCGGCATGTAGCGCTCGTCATGCTTGGCTAGAATGGTACGCGCGTCGAAATTTCCGTCGCCCGACAACCTGCCCTCGGCGACGACGCCCTGGCCTTCGCGAAACAGGTCGGGCAGCGCGCCGCGATAGGTGACCGCGACGGTGCGCCCAGGCCGACCGGCGACGCCATCGGTAACGCGGAACAGGGTGACGCCGTCGGGAAGCTTCTGCACCGACCCGGCTTCGACCATGCCGCCGAGACGGATGGCGCGCCCGGGCGCGGGCTTGTTCGCGGCGATGTCGGTCGGGCTGTAGAAAAACACCAGCTCGTCCTGGAAGGCGGCGAGCACCAGCGCGGTGGCGACGCCGAGCCCGGTCATCGCCAGCAGCAGCGTGTAGAGGCGGCGGCGCTTGCGGGTCATGCGCGCTCGCTTTCGGCAAGCGCCTGGCGCGCGGCCTGTCGGGCGCGGTGCGCGGCAAGGGCGAGGGCGCCCAGGATCACCAGCGCCAGGCCCCAGGCGGGCCAGACATAGAGGGCGTAGCCGCCCATTTCGAAGAAGTCGCGCGCACGCTCGGTCATGGCCGCGCTGGACTAGCACGCGGCCCCTCGCCGGGAGAGGGGCGAAGGGCCGCGGCCCCAGGAAAAACCGGGCATTTAGGGGCTGAAGCTGACCGGATCCACCGCGGTCATGGTCTCCGGCGGCGGCGAGGCGCCCGGCTTCTTCGGTTCAGGCCACTCAGCCGGGTGAATTTTCCAGTCGCGCGCGCAGCTTTCGCGTCAGCAGCTCGGTCTCGAGACGCACGCAGACGATCCAGACGAAGAAGGCGGTGAAGCCGACCACCATCAGGCCCAACGGCCACAGCATTTCGGCGGCGATGGTCGGACCGCCGAGACGAAAGACGCTGGCCGGCTGGTGCAACGTGTTCCACCACTCGACCGAGAACTTCACGATCGGCACGTCGACGATTCCGGTCAGCACCAGCACGGTGCCGGCGCGACGGCCGCGCTCCTCGTCATCGAACGCGCCGGACAGCGCGATATAGCCGACATAGAGGAAGAACAGCACCAGCATCGAGGTCAGGCGCGCGTCCCACACCCACCATGCGCCCCAGGTCGGCCGGCCCCAGAACGAGCCGCTGACCAGACACAGCAAGGTGAAGCCGGCGCCGACCGGCGCCGCGGCTTTGACGAACAGGTCGGCGAGCGGATGTTTCCACACCAGCGCCACGGCGGCGGCGATCGCCATCGCGACGTAGGTCTGCAGCGCCAGCCAGGCGGACGGCACGTGCACGTACATGATCCGCACCGTCTCGCTTTGCTGGTAGTCGGGCGGCGACAGGACCAGGCCGAACGCCGCGCCCGCCAGCAACGCGGCGAACGCGATCCAGCCGGCGACCGGCGCGACGACGCGCGCGATGCGCAGGAAGCGCGCAGGGTTGGCAAAGCGATGCAGGTTCATCGAAGCGCATCCTTGAGCGCGGCGGCCGCGGCGAGCGGCGCCAGCGGCAACGAGAGAGCGAGACAGCCGCCCAGCAGCAGCAGATGCGGACGCGCCGGCAGGCCGGCGGCGGCCGCGTCGATCGCGCCGGCGGCGAAGATCAGTACCGGAACGTAAAGCGGCAACACCAGCAGCGCGAGCAGCACGCCGCCGCGCCGGGCGCCGACCACCAGCGCGGCGCCGATCGCGCCGACCAGCGACAGAGTCGGCGTGCCCAACGCCAGCGACGCCAGCAGCACGCCCTGCGCATGGCTCGGCAGCGCCAGCATCGCGGCGAGGACGGGGCCGGCCAACAACAGCGGCAATCCCGTCGTCAGCCATTGCGCCGCGACTTTCGCGGCGACGATCAGCGCGAACGGAATGCCGGACAGCGCCAGTTGATCGAGGCTGCCGTCTTCGTACTCGCTCTGGAACATGCGCTCGAGCGACAGCAGCACCGACAGCAGCGCCGCGATCCAGATCAACCCGGGCGCGACGCGCGCGAGCAATTGCGGCTCGGGCCCGATCGCCAGCGGCACCAGCACCAGCACCAGCACGAAGAACAGCAAGGACACGAACGCGTCGGTGCCTTGGCGCAGCGCGAGCCGCAGATCGCGGCGGACGAGGGCGACGAAGCTCATGCGCTTGCGCTTCGCTCTTCTTCGTCATGCCCGGGCATGACGGTCGGTGCTGTAAGTCGCATCACGCGCCCAACCGCAATTCACGCGAGGTCGCGAGGTCGAGCGGCGCATGCGTCGCGACGACGACGCTGCCGCCCCGTGCGCGCTGGCCTTCGATCGCGGTCATGAGCAGCGCCTGCGACGAGGCGTCGAGTCCCAACGTCGGTTCGTCGAGCAGCCAGATGGCGCGGCCGGATGCCAGCACGCGCGCCAGCGCGGCGCGGCGCTTCTGCCCGGCCGACAGAAGACGGCCCGGCGTGTCGCGCAGCTTCAACAGGTCGAATGCCTGCAGCGCCGCGTCACGGCCGCAGCCGCCGGCACCGATCTGCTCGCCCACCGTCAGCACGCTTTTGATCGCGGTTTCATGGCCGAGCAGCGCGACGGTCTGCGCCAGTCCCCCGCGCTCGGCGGGCGCGCCATCGAGCGTCAGGCTGCCGGCCTCGGGCGGCGTCAGTCCGGCCAGCAGGCGGAGCAGGCTCGATTTGCCGGCGCCGTTCGGACCGGTCAGGACCAGCACCTCGCCGGGGGCGAGGTCGAGGTCGAGATCGCGAAAAACGAGACGTCCGCCACGCCGGCAGGCGAGGTGGCGTCCGGCGAGACGGGGCGCGGTCACGAGGCGAGCGACGCCGCCAGCCTTGCGTCGACCGGACCTTCGGCCAGCGCGTCGATCCGGGCCCAAAAGGGAACCAAGAGGGCGCGGGTTTCTGCATCGGGTTTTCGCATGGGGGCCGCAACGTCCCCACGTTTGCCCGGCTTGTCAAACAGGTGTAGGACCCAGCCCTTCCCGAGGTTTTTTCTCGCCGAAAGGTTTTCCGCTCGTGACCACCACCGGCACCGACGCTCTCAAGACGCGCCAGACACTCAATGTCGGCGGCAAGAGCTACGACTATTTCAGCCTCAAGGCCGCCGAGGCGCAGCTGGGCGACATTTCCACACTGCCCTTCTCGCTGAAGGTCCTGCTGGAAAATCTCCTGCGCAACGAGAACGGGCGCACCGTCTCGGTCGACGACATCAAGGCGATCGTCGCCTGGCTCAAGGACAAGCGCAGCGACCGCGAGATCGCGTTCCGCCCGGCGCGCGTGCTGATGCAGGACTTCACCGGCGTGCCGGCGGTTGCCGACCTCGCCGCCATGCGCGACGCGATGACGGCACTCGGCGGCGATCCCAATCGCATCAATCCGCTGTCGGCGGTCGATCTCGTCATCGACCATTCGGTGATGGTCGATGAAAGCGGCAGCGCGCGCGCCTTCCAGGCCAATGTCGATCGCGAGTTCGAACGCAATCTCGAGCGCTACCAGTTCCTGCGCTGGGGCCAGACCGCGTTCGACAATTTCCGCGTCGTGCCGCCGGGCACCGGCATCTGCCACCAGGTCAATCTCGAATATCTGGCGCAGACCGTGTGGGTGGAGAAGGACCAGACCGGCAAACAGGTCGCCTATCCCGACACGCTGGTCGGCACCGACAGCCACACGACAATGGTCAACGGCCTCGCCGTGCTGGGCTGGGGCGTCGGCGGCATCGAAGCCGAAGCGGCGATGCTCGGCCAGCCGATCTCGATGCTGATTCCCGAAGTCGTCGGTTTCAAGCTGACCGGCAGGCTCAAGGAAGGCGCCACCGCGACCGACCTCGTGCTGACGGTCACGCAGATGCTGCGCAAAAAGGGCGTGGTCGGAAAATTCGTCGAGTTCTACGGCACCGGGCTCGCGGGCCAGCCGCTCGCCGATCGCGCCACGATCGGCAACATGGCGCCGGAATACGGCGCCACCTGCGGCTTCTTCCCGATCGACGCCGAGACGGTGCGCTTCCTGAAATTCACCGGTCGCGATCCTGAACGCGTCGCGCTGGTCGAGGCCTATGCCAAGGCCCAGGGCATGTGGCGCGACGACAGCACGGTCGATCCGGCCTTCACCGACTCGCTCGAACTCGACCTGTCGACGGTCGAGCCGTCGCTCGCCGGTCCGCGCCGTCCGCAGGATCGCGTGCTGCTGAGCCAGGCCGCGTCGGCATTTGCGAAAGAACTGCCGGGCTTCGGCGTCACCGATCCGGCGGCGAAACAGCCGGTCGCGGGCAAGGACTATTCGATCGGCCACGGCGATCTCGTCATCGCCGCGATCACCAGCTGCACCAACACCTCGAATCCGAGCGTGATGATCGCGGCGGGCCTGCTGGCGCGCAAAGCGGTGGCGAAGGGTCTCAAAGTGAAGCCGTGGGTGAAGACCTCCCTCGCGCCCGGCAGCCAGGTGGTCAGCGACTATCTGACGGCCTCGGGCACGCAGACGGATCTCGACACGCTGGGCTTCAACGTCGTCGGCTATGGCTGCACAACCTGCATAGGCAACTCCGGCCCGCTGCCCACGGACGTTTCGAAGTCGATCGACGACCATGGCCTGGTTGC
>JAQGIE010000120.1 GCA_028291365.1 Rhodospirillales bacterium | reverse complement strand
GCTCCTGCACCAGGATCGTCACCAGCGCGGCCGCAAGCAGAAGACTGACGACGAGGGCGACATAGAGGGGTGCCATCTCCGTTTCAGCCCCCTATCCCGACCGTCTCGAGCAGGCGCCGCTCCAGCCCAAACTCGGCTGCACGTGCGGTGCAATGCGGCCGCAGTCCGAGCGCTTCGAATCTGCCCTGAATTGCGCCGTTGTGGGCTTCGCCCTGATGCTCGAACGCAAATACGTCCTGCACGGTGATCACGTCGTCTTCCATGCCGACGATCTCGACGATCTTCTGGATGCGGCGCACGCCGTCGCGCATGCGTTCGATCTGGATGATCAGGTCCACGGCGCTGCCGATCTGCGAACGAATGGCGCGAAGCGGCAGGTTGACGCTGCCCATCAACACCATGTTCTCCAGGCGATGGATCGCATCGCGGGGTGAATTGGCGTGGATCGTGGACATTGATCCGTCGTGGCCGGTATTCATGGCCTGGAGCATGTCGAACGCTTCTTCGCCGCGCACTTCGCCGACGATGATCCGGTCCGGGCGCATACGCAGTGCGTTACGCAGGAGGTCGCGCTGGACGATGCGCCCGGTTCCCTCGACGCTCGCCATGCGCGTTTCCATCTGCACCACGTGGGGCTGCTGCAGCCGCAATTCGACGGCGTCTTCAATGGTGATGATGCGTTCGCGGCGATCGATCAGCCGCGACATGGCGTTCAGCAGCGTCGTCTTTCCCGAGCCGGTGCCGCCGGAGATCAGGATGTTCAGGCGCGCCCGTGCCGCGATCTCGAGAAATCGCGCCATCGGCGCAGACAGATTCCCGTATGCGGTCATGATGTCGAGCGTGATTTCCTTGCGGGAGAATTTGCGGATCGAGATCGTGCCGCCGTTGAGCACCAGCGGCGGCAGCACGATGTTGACGCGGCTGCCGTCGGCCAGGCGCGCATCGACCATCGGGCTCGATTCATCGATCCGGCGACCGATGGCCGACGCGATGCGCTGCGCGATATGGTGCAGATGCGCCGCATCGCGAAACTGAAGTTGTGTCTTTTCCAGCTTGCCGTGCCGCTCGACATAGACGTCGAACGGTCCGTTCGCGAGAATGTCGGTCACATGGTCGTCGGCGAGCAGCGGCTCGAGCGGTCCAAGCCCGACCATATCGTCGACCAGCTCGTTCGCGAGCAGGAACTCTTCGCGCTGGTTGAGTTGCACCCGCGCCTCGGTGGCGATCTCGTTGACCATGCGAATGGTCTCCGTCTGAAGATCGCTACGCTTCATGCGCCCCGCCGCGGCCGCATCGATCCGCGAAAGCAGGATCGACCGGACCTGCTCCTTCAGGCCGGCAGAATCGGCGGAGGATAGCGGCGTGTTGACGCCCGTCTCCGCGTGAAAGCCGTTATGCGCGACGAATTCGTCCGGCGGCAAATCGGCTGGACGGCGGCCGAACGATCCCGGTTTCATCGCCAGAACCTCCGTCCGCTCTTGACGGCATGGCGGCCCGAAACTTCAACCGCGAGGCTCGCCATGGCTTCGGCCATCTTCCCGCGGCCGGCCGCGGCCGGCTTCCCGTAGGTGGCCGGCGTTCCGGTCGCCAGGTTCTGGACGGGGATTTCGACGATCGGCTGCATTTCGATCGCTCCCGCAAAATCCTTGTGCGGGATGAATCCCGGGCGGCGCTCTCCGCTCCGATTGACGACGAGCAGATTGTCACGCTCCGTCGATGCGTCGCCGAGCAAGCCGCGCATGCGGACGATTTCGCGTGCGGAACGGATGGTCTCGTCGGCGACGATGATGCGGATCGCTGCCAGGTCGATCGCACGCTGGCCGATCGCCGACGGCGCGCGCGGCAGATCGACGATCACATAATGGAATTTCGTTTGCAGCGCGGCGATCAGAATCTGGACCGCTTCCGGTTCGAAGCGAAGTTCCTCTCGGAGCGGTTCCTCGGCGCTCAGGACGAACAGATGTTCGCCGCAGGCAATCAGTGTGCGTTCCAGCAGTCGATCATCGATGCGATGCGGATTCTCCAGCGCTTCGCGCAGTCCGGGGCCCGGCTTGCTCTCGAGCATCATGGCGCAATCACCGCCCTGCAGATCGAGATCCAGCAAGGCCACGCGTCGCGCACGCACATTGGCCAGATACCAGGCCAGATTGACCGCGATGGTGGTCGCACCGATCCCGCCGCGGGTTCCCAGCACGGTGACAAGCTTGCCCAGCTTCTGGCTGATCGGATGGATGGCCGCCGTGCCGGTCGCAATGTCGACTGCCCGGCGAACCAGCTCGCGCGTCAGCGGCTTCACGATGTAATCGGAAACCCCGGCTTGCAGCAGGTCGCGATACAGACCGATCTCGGCCCGGTCGCCGACCGCGATGACGTGCACGGCCGGCTCGCAGACCTCGGCGAGCCGATGGATTTCCGAAATCGGCAGTTCTATTCCGGTGATGTCGACGATCAGAATGAGCGGTGAGCGCGCCTGCGCCAGCGCTTCGATGGCTTTGCGAATATTGCCGCGCCGAATGTCGGACGGGTTGTCAAGGCGACCGGACAGTGCCTGGCGAACCACGCCTTCGCTTTCCGAGTCGAGAAGATAGGCGGCAATCGCTGCGCGCGCCGGCGTCCCGGGCTGCGTCTGGTCGATGTTCGGCGCGATGCTGAGCGTGTTCATCAGCGGCCGTTACCTACGCTGAAATTCTCGTTGCGCCTCGGCAGCTCCTTCAGCTTTTCCGTCTGGTAGCGTTCGATCGCCGCGGCCCCGACGGCGCCGTCGCTGTAGCGGCTGGACCGGCCTGCAACCAGGTCACGCGGATCCGCGAGCATCGCCGCGAAATTGGCTAGGTTGGCACAGCCGAAATTGGCGCGGGTGGTATTGTCGAAGCCGGCAACCTCCTCCGCAGTCCATTCCGGACATTGCGGCGGCCGCACGATATAGCGCTCGGCGGCGATTTTGACGGCGCCCGCTGGATCGGCGGTGCCCGGAACCAGTGTAATCTTTCCCGACGCGACACCATCAGCGACGAGCAGCTTGGACACGCTGTGCAGCCGACTTTCCGGCTGCGGACCACTTAGGGTGACATGCAGCGAGTCGGGCCGATTGGCGCTGATGCCGGTAATGAAGCCATCGAGCCGCCGCCGCTCCGACGCACTCGCCTGGCCGCGCGCGTCGACGAAAATCGTGTGCGTTGCAACCGTCTTTTCGACCCGCAGCGCCGCCGGTTCGGCCAGCAGTTTCGGTTCGGGCCTGGGCTCGGCACAGCTGGTCACGCCGAGCACGATCATGGCCAAACTGGTCAGCAGCGGCCATTGCGCCAAGGTTCGGGGCATTGCTGAAAGCGTATCGTTCATGTCGCCCCCGTCACTGTTCGATGAATCCGGCATCGCCTTGCAGACGCACGCCGTTCACGCCGATTGCGTTCACCGTTCCCGTGCCGCCACTGACCCGGTTCAACCGGCCGAGGAAAATGCGTTCAATATCGCTTGCAGGCGCCAGCCCGTCGGTCGGCAGCAGCATCGACTGTGCGCTGGCAGGGCGCACGACATAGGGCGTTACGATGATCACCAGCTCGGTTTCGTTGCGCTGGAAATTCGTCGAACGGAATAGCGAGCCAAGGATCGGCACATCGCCGAGGCCGGGATATTTGCTGAGATCGCTGGTGGTCGTGTTCTGGATCAGCCCGGCAATTGCGAAGCTGTCGCCGCTGCCCAGTTCGACCGTGGTCTCTGCACGACGCACGCTGAGCGCCGGGATGGTGATACTGCTGAGCGTGATCGCACCCTGCGTCGAAAGCTGACTGACCTCCGGCCGAACCCGCATGCTGATTCGGTCGCTGCTGAGAACGGTCGGCACGAAATCGAGGCTCACGCCGAACTGTTTGAATTCGATGGTGATCGTCGTGGTGTTGCCGGCACCGCTCTGCGCCACCGGGATGGGAAATTCACCGCCGGCGAGGAAGCTCGCGGTCTGGCCTGAAATCGCGGTCAGATTCGGCTCGGCCAGGATCGTGATCAGCCCTTCTTCCGCCAGCGCGTCGATCACCGAATTGACCGTCGCGCGCCGCGTTTGCAGATTGCCGAAAAACGAGCCCGGAGTCGCCGCACCCTGCGTCAACGGGGTGGCGCGTGTAATGACGTTGTCGATGTCGAAATCCGTCGGATGGAGCTGCGCGCCGCCAGCGCGGAACGCATTTCGTCCAGTTGCGAGTCCGAACGAGAATGCACCCGGCGAAACCACCGCTTGCCAGTTGAATCCAAGCTGCTTGGTGATTTGCCGCGAGACCTCGGCAACGCGCACACGCAGATTGACTTGCTGCGGCCCGCTGATCTGCAGCTGGTTGACCAGCCCTTCCTTGTCGCCGATATAGCGCGCCGCCGCCGCGCGTGCGCGCTCGGCGGCCGCGGCATCGGGAACCACGCCGGAAAGAACCATGCCGCGCGGAGTCGAAGCGATATTGACGGTTCCGTTCGGCACTTCCTGGCGCACGATATTCTGCAGCTCGCCCACCTCATACGAGACGATGATCTGCGTTTTTGCCAACTGCTTTCCCTCGGCATCGAGGGCGAACAGCGTGGTCGTGCCGGGCTTTTTTCCGAACACGATGACGCTGTTTCCCGACGGAACCTGAACGTCGGCGATCGCCGGATCGGCGACGAAGACATGGGCCGCAGGACGCTGCAATTCGATCAATTCTCCGCTCGACATCTGAACATGGATCTGGCGCGGTGCGGCGCGCGCCTGGTTCGGAACCAAGAGAATTGCCCACGCAATTAGGGCGATTTCGAATATTCTATGCGACATATCCCTGCCCGGAGTGAGTGGTTGGGCGCGAACGCAATCGATCTATGCGCGCGTCATTCAGTCTTGCTTTGCTTCCTCGATCTTGCTGCCGCGCATGATCCGAATTGGTGCGCGCTGCACCGACGGTGCCTTGCTGTCGCGCAGCGCCGGCGAGACGTCATCGGCCCAGGTCGAGCGCGTGGCAGAACTCTTCGTCGCCTGCCCGTCCGACGCATCGCTCGAGTCCGGGCTGCGCAGCGTCATCGATAATTTGCCCAGCTCGCTGGCGACGCTGACGACCTCGGCCTGCTTGGGCTGTACTTCGAGCGTGACCGCGCGCGGGATCGCATTCGCGAGGGCCGGATCGGTCGGCCAGCTCTCTTTCGTGCTCCGGTCGATCGCGAGCACGCGCAGATTGCCGATCACCGTCTCGCTGACCGAGCGATGCGCCGACGAGTCATCCCGTCCCTTGAAGCTCTGGGTCAGAATCAGATCGACGCGATCACCGGGAAAGATCCGTCCTGCTGCGCCCGAGACGGCAGAAGCACCGACCGCAATCGCGCGATAGCCTGGCGTGAGCGCGACGGTGAGGAAATTCCGATCCGCAGGCTTCACGATTGCGTCCAGCACGATCGGATGCCCGCTCTCGATCGGCCGGCTCAGCGCGGCGCCGTAAATATCGGCCAGAACCGTCTCATCCGCATCTTGTTTGGCGGCGCGAACCGCTTCCGCCGGGCGCAGGACATAGGAAGCGTTGACCGGCGCCTTGTCCCAGCTCTGCCATTTGACGTCCTGGGGACGCAGCAGCGTTCCGGCCGGTGTCGCCTGTGTCGCCACCAGAATCATGGCGCCGTCAGGCGTCGCCTTGGCTGTGCGATCGCTCGTACCGCTGTACAGAACGATCGCCGCGATGGCGAAAAGCGACCCGAGAAAGAGCAGTGTAAGGATCGTCTTCGCGCGCATGGCAATCACCCGATCGATGAGCGAAGAAAGAGGGTGAGCACGCATCCGGCGGCGATCGCGACGCCGTATGGCACCGAAAGCGGTACTTGCGCCGCGCCAACGGGCTGCGAGAATCCGCCGGAGGCGTTGGTTTTGGCGGCCCAGCGCAAACTTCTGCCGGCCCAGGATTGGGCCAGGAGCAGAAGCGCCAGAACGGCGCCGAGCAGACCGGTCAGCACGAGGAAATCGAGAACGCCGCCATGGCCGACGAGCAGTGCGCACGCGAAGGCCAGCTTCACGTCGCCGCCGCCGAAATAGTTCCGTTGCCAGGCGAGCAGCATTGGCAGCAGAAGGGCGATCCCGGCGGCAAGATCATAGGCCGCGCTTTTCGGATCGAAATCCGTTGCAATGCGGATCGCGGCGAGGCCAAGCAGCGCGACGGCGAACGCATTCGCAATGCGCCGCCGAAGCAGATCGCCAATTGCCGCGGCGGTCAGCAGAACGGCTGCGACGACAAAGATGGACTGCGCCTGCGTCATCGAAACTGCCTCCCGGGGACCGACGTCAGAAGCGGAGGCTGGAAGCGATCACGCACTTCCAGCCTCGCCCCACGATCAAGGCGTGCCGGCGGTGGTCACCGCGTCCGCGAGGGCTTGCATTTTTGCGCCGAGGGCGGTCCCGAGGTTGGTGGCACCGACCACGATCGCGAGCGCGATGAGCCCGGCGATCAGCGTGTATTCAATCGCAGCGGCGCCACGCTCGTCTTTTGAGAACCGGCGAATAAGATTCAACATGACGGGGTCTCCTTTTCCCGCTGGGTGGTTGGAACAGACCCCTCCTTCAAGTGTTGTGCCGCGCTTGTGCCGCCCCTACAGGTTCAACGGACTATGCCCAATTGCGGATGTTTCAAATTATTCATATCGGGTGCGCCGTAAGCCAATCCGACACCCGTGAGGCGGACTCTCCGATTTTGTTCCACGTCGCCGGGGATGAATTCCCCATGCGGAGAATTCCCGTACACGCAATCCTCGTTGAGAGCGCGCGTGGAAACGGACAAATTCTCATCGGCTGACTCGGCCGCCGAAATTCGCATCGGTGCGCCCGAGCGAAATTGGCCCCAGCGAAGCTGGAGGTCGCGCGGCTATGACGTGGCCGAGCGGCTTGTGGGCGGCGCATGGTTTCTGCTGCTCGCCATCGTGCTCGCGCATGTTCTGATGGACACGATCCGTACGATCGATGTCGACGACCCTGGCGCGATCGATTGGCCCAAGCTCGTCAGCCGAGCGTGCGTATTGCTATTTTACGCGACGCTCTCGTGGCTGATTTTCATTCGCCCGCGCCCGATCCAGCGCAAGCGGGGCATTTTCCCGACCGTGCTCGCCTTCGTTTCGACCTATGTCGTATGGCTTCTGCCGTTGCTGCCGCCCGCGCAGCCCAACCCGCCCCTGCAGACCGTCTCCGCTTCGCTTCTGCTCGTCGGCAGCCTGGCCATGATTTACGTGATCGTACATCTCGGCCGGTCCTTCAGCATCGTTCCCCAGGCGCGCAAGCTCGTGACGAGCGGTCCGTACGCGGTCGTGCGCCACCCGCTCTATCTGGCCGAGGAAATCGCGATCCTCGGCGCCGCCCTGCAATATGCATGGTGGGCCTCGGTGCCGTTTCTGGTCGTCCATACGACCTTGCAGATCCGACGCATGTATTACGAAGAGGATCTTTTGCGCAGCAGCTTCCCGGACTACGCCGACTATGCGAGGCACAGGTCCCGCGTCATCCCCGGCGTTTGGTGAAGGCCAAGCGGCTCGCAGCGTGTACAGCGTCGGTACCGCGCACATTCACGAACGTTCGTCGGCGCCACGATGGGCCCCGGCTTTCGCCGGGGTGACAAGTTTTTTCGTGCCGCAGCGCATCACCGGATCTCAACCGGATCTCAATTGAGTCCGCATGAGTGCGCACTCTAGGCACCGAGCACGAAGCGATCTGCGCCGCCGTGCCGGCGCTTCGGCTTCGTCCCTACTTCTTCTGGTTCTGCGGCGGTTCGGGCGGACGTTTGGGCAGGTCTCGAGCGAGAAGCTGGAGAATTTCCGGCGGCGACGTCGTGCCGACATTGCACAGCGCCTCATAGAGCGCTGCCTGTCCCGCGGCCTCGACTTCCAGCGTCACCTTCCATTGCCGCAGCGAAGGATCGGCAGCACCGACCGGTATCGCGCTGGCCGGCAGGGTTGACGAGCTTTTGATCACCAAGCCGGGCACCGTTGGAAGGTGCGCGGCGGCGGCGAAGATGCAGCTTTTCGCAAGCGTGGTTTCTTCCGCATGCGACCAAGGCGCCAGCATCACCGCCAGCAGAACCATTGCCGTTTTCCACATCACCGTACGCTCCTGCGCCATGCCACGACCCGACGCTTCGAGGTGATCGGATCAGGCGCTGGCGAATGTGTCTCCACGAACGTTGCGGCCGGAGACAATTACATTGCCCGTCGCCAAGCCTAGCCAACCCCGGGCTGGAGTTCTTGGTTAAAATCCGCTTCGGCGACGGCCTCTGCGCGATCCGCGCCTGCACGTCGGAACGCCGCGAGGCGTATGGTTTTTTCCGCGTTGCGGTTCTGGCGCTGTCGGTTCCGCTCAAAACGTCTCGCCACCCCGTACCAGGTGCAGCAACTGCCGCGTCTGTTTCGCGAAATTGGCGTCGGCACCGTTCAGCTCGATCGCTTCGAGCCGCTGCAGCAAACTCGCCAGCAGGTTCCACGCGTCGGTGTCGACCGCATTTCGCATGCGCTGGATCAGCGGCTCGGGCCAGCGCGGATCGGCGTCGATGGCGCGGTCGAGATGCGCCAGCGCGCGATCGGGCCGCGCCTGCATGCGCGCCGCCTGCGCCGCGTTGAACCAGGCGTCGGCCATGCTGGGATCGAGATGCGCCGCTTTCTCGAATTGCAGCTCGGCCTCGCGCGCGGCGCCGGCGCGCAACAGCGCGCAGCCGAGATTGAAGCGCAAGGTCGCGTCGCGCGGCGCGGCGCCGGCCGCGATGTGCCACCAGCGCGTCGACTCGCGCGGCAGATCGTGCGCGTCGGCTTCTTCGGCGCGGGCGATCGCGTCGTGCAAGGTCGGCGCGTTCACGGCGAGGTCGAGCGACGCCTGCCCCGTCGGGTCGAGATCGGGCACGCCCGCGCCGGGATCCAGCGCAGTGCCGGTGCGGCGCGCGGTGGCGACGTGCGAGGCGAGTTCGTGCAACGGCACGCCCTCGGCAAGCCAGCCTGCGACGGCGCGCGCGGTGCGCAGGTCGGCGAAGGTGAAGCTTCCTTCGACCGGTTCGATCGCGCCCGCGATGATCAGCGTCTCGACGTCCTGCACGCCGATGCGCGCCGAGCGCGCGACGTCATGGACGCTGTAGGCGCGCGCATCATTGCCCAGCGGATCCATCAAGCCGATCGCGCGCAGCAGCGCGATCTCGGACACCGGCTCGGCGCCCGACGCGCGATAGCGCTGCACGGTCTGGCCCAACATGCCGTCGCGGATCAGCGAGGCGGTGCCGCGCGTGCCGAACACGGCCAGCGCCCCGTCCGGCTCGCGCGCCGTGCCCATGCGTCCGCCGGCGCGTTCGACCAGGCGGCGGGCGCGGTCGCGGGTCAGGAATTGCGGCCGGCCGACCAGGATGACGGTGCGTTCGGCGAGGTGCCCGCGTTGCATCAGGGGCGTCAGCGGCGTCGGCCGCCGCCGCCGCTCGATGCGGTTTTCTTGGCCGGCGTCTTGGCGGCGCTTTTGCCGGCGGCGCTCTTGGCCCCGGCGCCCTTGCCCGCAGCGCGCGCCGGCTTGGCCGAGGCGGGTGCGCCGCCGCTCTGCCCCAGGCTGCGTTTCAGCGCGTCCATCAGGTTGATCACTTTGCCCGGCGCCGCTTCGGCGGCGTGCTCGGGCAGCTTGCGTCCGGCCGCCTTGGCCTCGACCAGCTCGCGCAGCGCCGCCTGATAGCGGTCCTCGAACATCGCCGGATCGAACGGGCCTTCGAGCCGGTGGATCAGTGTCTGCGCCACGTCGACCAGATCCTCCGAAACCTTGAGATCGGGAATTTCGGTGAAATAGTCCTTGGCGTGCCGCACTTCGCGCTCGTCGCGCAGCGTCGTCAGGATCAGCCCTTTCTCGCACGGCCTGATCAGCACCGGATGCTCGCGGCTGGACAGCGTGACGCGCGCCACCGCGGCCTTGCCGCTGCGCTGCATCGCTTCGCGGATCACCACATAGGCTTCGTCGGCGACGGCGCCGTCGGGCACGACATAGTACGGCGACTCCAGATAGATCTCGTTGACCTCGCCGGCGTCGACGAAGCGTTCGATCTCGATCATGTGCGTGGTCGGCACCTGCACCTTGTCGAGATCCTCGGGCGTGATCTCGACATACTCGCCCTTGCGGATCTCGTAGCCTTTGATCGTGTCGGCGCGCTCGACCACGTCGCCGGTCTCGGCGTCGATCAGCTGCTGCTTGATCCGGTTGCCGGTATCCTTGTTCAGCATGTTGAAGCTGATCCGTTCGCCGCCGGTGGTGGCGGGCGCCAGGCGCACCGCGGCGGTCACGAGCGACAGTTTCAGGTGTCCTTTCCAGGACGAGCGGGTCGACGGTGCGGCCATGGGAGTCCTCCAGCCCAGGGGAACGCCGCCGCGAGGGCAATTGCTCCGGCCGATCCGGCCGCGCCGGGACCCGAACCGCCCGGCGCGGGATTGATGCTCTCATGGAGAAGCGAAGCCGCACCCGGCCACCAGGCCCCGCCGAGCCCGCCCAGGGCGCCGCCAGGCCGAAAGCAACGGCGAAGGCGAAGCCGGCGGCACGAGCGCCGGACGCCGCCCCGGCCGCCTTCCCCGCGGCCTTGGACCCGGTGGTGGTCGTGCCGGTGAAGAAGCTGCCGCCCGGTCGCTGGCTGCACGAGTTCAAGCTCGACGGCTATCGCATCCTGGCGCGGATCGACGGCGATGGCGTGCGCCTGTTCGGGCGGCGCAGCGTCGACTGGACCGCGCGCCTGCCTGGCATCGCCGCTGCGCTCAAGAAGGTGCCGCGCGGCACCTGGATCGACGGCGTGGTGA
This sequence comes from Rhodospirillales bacterium, assembly GCA_028291365.1. Classification (GTDB taxonomy): domain Bacteria; phylum Pseudomonadota; class Alphaproteobacteria; order BOG-932; family Roseiterribacteraceae; genus Roseiterribacter. The sequence continues at coordinate 474 of JAQGIE010000120.1, read as the reverse complement.
CGTGGGAGGACGACGCGGGCAACGCGAATTTCGCGCGCCTCTCGAATGGCGGGCTGCGCGATGCGGCGAACGTGACGTACCGCGTGTTCGACCTGCCGTTCCTGGCACAGCAGGATATGCGCCTGACGACGCTCGACACGCGCAAGGCGCGATTGCATGAGCTGGTGGCCAGCCTACGCACCGCACGCGTGCAGCCGGTCGACGAGATCGAGGGCGATGAAAACACGCTGCTCGCGCAAGCCTGCGAGCGCGGGCTGGAAGGCATCGTCTCGAAAGAACGCGACAGCGCCTATTTCGGCATGCGCGCGGGGACCTGGGTCAAACACGCATGCATCGGGCAGGACGCGTTTCTGGTGCTGGGCATCGCCCCTGAGCAAGGCGTCGACGGAGGTTTCGCGATCCATGTCGGGCATCGCTCGATCGGTGGGCTGACGATCTATGACGGGCTGGTGATCAGCGGCTTCGATGCCGACG
>JAQGIE010000068.1 GCA_028291365.1 Rhodospirillales bacterium | reverse complement strand
TCGTTGAAGCGCGCCAGCAACTGGCCCGCCTGCACCTTGTCGCCTTCCTCGACCAGCACCTGGGTCAGGGCGTAGCCGCCGATCTCGCTGCCGATCGGCAGCTCGTCCCAGGCGGTGATCGAACCGGTCACCAGCAACGTCTTGGCCATCACCGCGCGTTCGACCACCGCGGTCGTGACGGTGAGGCTCGGCATTTCTTTGGTGGCTACGGCGCCACCGCCCTTGCCGCGCAGCGAATAGGCGAGGCCGGCAACGGCCAGCACCAGCAAGGCCAGCCAGATCCATTTGCGCCGGCCGCGTACCGCGTCATGCGCGAAAGAGAGCCGGCCGCGTTGCACCACGGGCTGCACCGTCGCTGCCTGCGCGGGGTCCTCGACCGGGCGCGGCAGAATGGCGGGGCGAAGTGGGGACATATGCAAGCTCCGGTCGGAAAAGTCGTTCATGAGCACGCGGCGTCGCGCGCTGCGCGGTCAGCGAGCAGGGCAAGCGCCTGCGGATTGAGATGCGTGACGATCGCGGCATCGGTGAGACCGATGCCGCGGCAGCAGAACCAGACGGCCTGGCGGATCGTGTCCGACTCGTCGGCGTCCCGGTTGTTGTGGTTGTTCTTGTCGGGGACGGTTGCGTACGTCACCGCGGGCACGCCCGACAAGCGCAGATTGATCAGCATCGAGGCGAGGTGCTCGACGAACCAGAATCGGTTCGCAGACGAGACCGGTCCGGGCGTCAGATCGCCCGCCGCTTCCGCCGCTTCCATCGCCGCCAGCATCGGCGGGTAATATTGATCGAACACGCGACGCAGCACCGCGCGCGCGAATTCGGCATCACCGATCAGGCTGGCGAGGAACAGGCGCTGCTGCGCCGCGTCGCGATCGATGTGCGACTGCCTGGCGAAGCGATGCACGACGTAGGTCAGCATGTGCACCAAGGTCGAGGTCGTCGCCGGCAGTGAGCGGATCAGCTCGATCGCGTCATCGTCGCTGTCGCTTACGTGATCCAGCACTTCCTGGTGCAGCGCTTCTTTCGACGGGAAGTGACGATAGAGCAGCGCCTCGGAGACGCCGGCCGCCTCGGCCAGGGCCCGGGTCGTGGTGCCGCGCAGCCCCTGGCGCGCGAAGAGCGGCAAAGCGGCCTCGACGATGGCCCGCCGCCGGTCACGAAAACGCAGCCGTGGAGCGGCGAGGGTGGCGCTAATCGGCGCCGTTGTGGAAAGCGAGGTCATTGCCGTTATCCGCGAATCCGGAGGGGTAAGCGTTCACGCACGAGGGTGCAAATCATCTTTGCAACCATGGGGTGAGCGCCTTCCGGCCGCGAACGACATCTCCTTATGAATGGATAAGCGGTCCTTATCACCGCGGCGCGGGAACGGCTTCCGGCCCGGCCTGTTGAATATTCGCGTAGTTTCAGGAGGGTAAGATGGTTGACCGCGATCGGGTGGAAGGCGCCGGCAAGCAGGCCAAGGGCGGCCTGAAGGAAGCGGCCGGCAAGGTCACCGGCGATGAAAAGCTCAAAGCCGAAGGCAAGGCCGACAAGGCTGCAGGCAAGGTCCAAAACGCCGTCGGCGGCGCCAAGGACAAGGTCCGCGAGACGCTGAAAGAGTGATTTCGACGTCGTCTTCTTTCTTCTTTGGAACTGAGCCCGTCCCGCCCGAGGGGGCGGGCTTCTTCGTTACGGCTCACCGAAGGCGGGCTTTCCCGTTTTCACGGTGTGTGCCTGGAAATCGAAACCTGCACCGGGCCGGGCGGTTGAATCAGGCACGTCCAACCTCTCAGGAGCATCCTATGGCGAATGAAAAACGGGACCAGCAGCAACAGCAGCAGGGCGGCCAGAAGGACATGAAGAATCAGCCCCAGCAGGGCCGCCAGCAGGCCGGCAAGATGGATCAGTCCAAGACCGGTCAGCAGCACAAGCGCGACACGGATCAGCGCTGACCGTAGCGCGATCGGGCACGCTGATCGGCCGATCGGCAACGCCGTCGTGATTGGGACGCCGCCGCGTGCAAACGTGGCGGCGTCTTTCTTTTTGTCCACGGAGAGATGCGATGAGCCGGCCGCCGTTGCCGCCCTTCACCCGCGAGACCGCGATTCAGAAAGCCCGCATGGCCGAGGACGCGTGGAACTCGCGCGATCCGCAACGCGTCGCCGGCGCGTATACCGAGGACAGCCGCTGGCGCAATCGCGCCGAGTTCTTTTCCGGGCGCGAGGCGATTATTCAGTTCCTGAGCCGCAAATGGGCCAAGGAACTCGAGTACCGGCTGATCAAGGAAGTATGGGCCTTCGACCAGAACCGGATCGCGGTTCGGTTCCAGTATGAGTGGCACGACGATTCCGGCTTCTGGTTTCGCGCCTACGGCAACGAGCAGTGGGAGTTCGACCAGAACGGGCTGATGCGGCGGCGCGAAGCGAGCATCAACGACGTGCCGATTGGGGTCGAAGAGCGCCGGTTCCTGTGGCCGCTCGGACCGCGCCCGGCCGGTCACCCCGGTCTCACCGAACTCGGCATGTGACCGCCGCAGTCATCGGCACTGCACAACGACCGGCCACGCCCACCCACGTGGGCCCCCGTGCCGGTCGGCCGGTGCCACGCCGCTTGCCCGTCTTGCGTGCAAGTTGACGGTACAAGCTTGCATCCGTCGTGTGCGCTCG
>JAQGIE010000102.1 GCA_028291365.1 Rhodospirillales bacterium | reverse complement strand
GATCGGCGGGCAGATGTTGCTGCTCGCTCCCAGCGCGACCCTGAATGACGAAACCGGCGTGCTGCAAAGCTGGTTCGACACCGACCACACGCGCTGGGCGATCCTGCGGCCCGATCGTTATGTCTTCGCCAAAGGAACGAGACCGGCCGAAGCCGCGGACGCGCTCGACCTTCTCTTCCATCAGTTGCGCCCGGAACGGCCGCAGGCCCATGGCCGCCGTCATGCTCAGGAGACCGCCCGATGAAACTCGCCGAATTCAGCCTCAACCATGTCGGCATCTACGTGATCGACATCGACAAGATGAGCGACTTTTACACGTCGTTCTTTGGCTTCGTGATCACCGACCGGCGGGACTCGCCGAACCCGATTCGCTTCCTGACCATGACGCCGACCGAGCACCACCAGCTGCTGCTGGCGTCGGGCCGCGATGCGGCCCAGCCCTCGACGGTGCACCAGATCTCGTTCCTGCTCGAAGATTTCGCGGGGCTGCGGCGCGTGCACGATGCCGCCGCCGCTGATGCGCGTGTCAGCGGGTTGCGCGGCCTCGATCACGGCAACAGCTGGGCGCTGTATTTCAAAGACCCGGAAGGCAACACGATCGAGTGTTACGTCCACACGCCCTGGCACGTCGACCAGCCCTACGGCCAGCCGATCGACTTCTCGTTGAGCGACGACGCGATCTATCGCAAGACCGAGACCGAGGTGCAGGCAAATCCGAGCTTCATTTCAGCGGAAGAATTTCAGGAGCGGTTGACGCAACGTCTGGCAAAGCAAAACGCGTGAAGGTCGCAGCTTTCCGCGACGGCAATGGGCCCGTCGCGCTGGGTGTCGTACGCGACGACGAAATCGTCGATCTCGCCGCTGACCCGCACCTGCCGCGCACGCTCGAAGACCTGCTGGCGCTCGGTCCCGATGCACTGGTAGCGGCACGCGCCGCCGCGGAAACCGGCCGTGGCGTCAAATTATCGTCGGTCAAACTGCTGGCACCGGTGCAACGTCCGCGAAAATTCCTCGCCATCGCGGCCAACTATCAAAGCCATATCGACGAAGTGCTGGCCACCAACCCGGCCTATGTGCCGCCGACGTCGCAACGCTGGTTCACCAAGCTGCCAAGCTGCATCAACGGCCCGTTCGATCCGATCCTGATGCCGCCGGAATCGAGCGAGCTCGATTACGAAGTCGAGCTGGCGCTGGTCATCGGCCGGCGCTGCCGGCGCGTACGCGCCGATGACGCCGCTGGCTTCATCGCCGGCTATACGATCTGCAACGATATCAGCGCGCGTGACTGGCAGCGCCGCAGCCCGACCATCATGCTGGGCAAGTCGTTCGACAGCCACGGGCCGCTCGGTCCCTGGCTGGTGACGCCGGACGAAATCGGCGATCCGCACGCGCTGGGCCTGCGCTGCCTGGTCAATGGCGAAGTCCGCCAGTCGGGGTCGACCTCCGAGATGATCGACGATTGCTATGCCCAGATCGAATATCTCTCGACGGTGTGTACACTCGAACCCGGCGACGTGATCGCCACCGGCACGCCCAAAGGCACCGGCGCCTCGATGAAACCGCCGCGTCTGCTGCAGGTGGGCGACGTCGTGCGCTGCGAGGTCGAACGGATCGGCGCGATCGAAGCCATCGTGCAGGCCGAGAAGACGGCATGAAGGACAAATTGGCCCAAGCTGCGGCGCAAGCCGCGATCCGGCAGGAAATCACCGATCTTCTGTCGCTGCGCGCGCGCGGGGCGGACCGGTTCGATCCCGACCTGATGCGCGCCTGCCATCCCGTCGACGGCACCGACAATCACGGCACCTATCAGGGGCTGATGCACGGTTTCATCGACACGCTCGAGGCGGCGATGAAGAAGGGCCCGCCCTGCCTGTCGAAGCAGCATGTGATCGGCAATGCGCTGTTCGAGTTCCGCGCCGACGAAGTCTTCGTCGAATCCTATCACGTCGCGCACGAGATCTTCGTCGAGCCGCGCGGTACAATCGATTACCGGATCGGCGGCCGCTATCTCGACCGGTTCCAAAAGGTCGGCGGGCGCTGGCTGATCCAGCATCGCGACATCGTCTATGACTGGTCGCGCGTGATGGCCGTGACCGCACCGGCCTGGGACGAGGCGCAACCGGCAACGCTACGCGGCAGCCGCAGCACCGACGATCCGCTCTACCGCACCGCGCCCGCGAGCCGCGGACGACTCCCCGCCATGAAATTCCAAGCACCGAGACCTTCGACCATGGATGCAGCGCTGCAACAGCTTCTCGATCGTCAGGAAATCGCCGACATCCTCTATCGCCGGGCCCGCGCCGGCGACCGCGCCGACGCCGAGCTGGCGCACAGCTGTTACCATCCGGGCGCCACCGAACGGCACGGACTGTTCGACGGGCTCGCGGCCGAATTCATCGATGTGGTGTCGTTCACCAAGCCCAAGCCGAACTCGCCGATCAAGGGCATGTTCCACCTGATCACCAACGTCCTGGTTGAGTTCAGTGATGCAGATCACGCATTCTGCGAGTCGTACCATGTCGCCTGGTGCCAGATGACCGACGGCACCGACGCGGCGATCGGCGGCCGCTATTTCGACAAATTCGAGCGGCGCGACGGGCGCTGGGGGATTACCCATCGCGACGTCATCTTCGACTGGAGTCGCGTCGAACCCGAGACCGAGAAATTCTGGGACAAGCATCCGGCCAAGCCGTTCCTGTTCGGCAAGCGGGGCGCCGACGACCCGTTGTACCAGTACACGAAGCGCGGCGCCTGAGATGGCCCGGCGCTTCGTCGATATTTCGGTGCCGATCGAGACCGGCGTCGCGTCGGACCCACCCGCCTTCCTGCCGCAGATCCAGTACATCGATCACAAAGAGTCGGTGCACGAGCTGGTCAGCTTCTTTCCCGGGCTGCGCGCAGAGGATCTGCCGAACGGCGAAGCCTGGTCGTATGAGCGGCTGAATTTGATTACGCATAACGGCACGCATCTCGACGCGCCCTATCATTTCGCATCAACGATGGATGGCGGCAAGCGCGCCATCACGATCGACGAAGTTCCGCTCGAATGGTGTTTTGCGCCGGGCGTAAAGCTCGACTTCCGGCACCTGCCCGACGGGCATGTCGTCTCCGCAGCCGAGGTCGAAGCCGAACTCGACCGGATCGGCCACCAGCTGCAGCCGCTCGACATCGTCGTCGTCAATACGCGCGCAGGCATGGCCTATGGGCGCGACGACTATCTCGCCACCGGTTGCGGCATGGGGCGCGAAGCGACGCTCTATCTGCTCGAACGCGGCGTGCGCCTGACCGGTACCGACGGCTGGAGCTGGGACGCGCCCTTCGTGCACACGGCGCGGCGCTATGCCGAAGCGCACGACGCGGGGTTGATCTGGGAGGGCCACAAGGCCGGGCGCGACATCGGCTACTGCCACATCGAAAAGCTGCACAATCTGGAAGTGCTGCCGGCGACCGGATTCACCGTGTCGTGCTTTCCGGTAAAGATCGCCCGGGCTTCGGCCGGGTGGACGCGTGCCGTCGCGATCATCGAAGAGGATGAACGATGAAACTGGCGACCTTACGCGGCAGCGGGCCGGACGGACGCCTGGTGCTGGTTTCGTCGGATTTACGACGCGCGCTTGCCGTGCCCGACATCGCGCCAACGCTGCAAGCGGCGTTAGACGACTGGACGCGATTGGCGCCGCAACTCGAAACACGATCGCATGCGCTCAATCACGGCGCGGCCTCCGACGCGTACGACTTCCACCCCGAAGAGGCGATGGCGCCGCTGCCGCGCGCGTGGCAATGGCTCGACGGTTCGGCGTTCAAGACCCATGTCGATCTCGCGACGCGCGCCTTTCAGCTCAACAATGTGTGGGGCGAGCGCCCGTTGATGTACCAGGGCATGTCGCATCGTTTTTTCGGGC